>JAKSRK010000120.1 GCA_024403655.1 Saccharofermentans sp.
CAGAAGAACTCAAGCTCCATCTGCTCGAACTCACGTGTTCTGAAGATGAAGTTACCGGGAGTAATCTCATTACGGAAAGACTTACCAATCTGGCAGATACCGAAGGGAATCTTCTTACGTGAAGATCTCTGAACGTTACCGAAGTTAACGAAGATACCCTGTGCTGTCTCAGGACGAAGGTAAACTTCATTCTTTGCATCCTCGGTAACACCCATGAATGTCTTGAACATAAGATTGAACTTTCTTACGTCAGTGAAGTTATGTCCGCCGCATGTGGGACAGGGGATATTCTTCTCCTGGATATATGCAACGAGCTGCTCGTCGTTCATGCCCTCTACAACAACATCAGTGATGTTGTTCTCAGCATTGAAGTCTTCAACGAGTTTGTCTGCTCTTGCTCTTGCCTTACACTGCTTACAGTCGATAAGGGGATCGGAGAAACCGCCTACGTGACCTGAAGCAACCCATACCTGAGGGTTCATGAGGATAGCACAGTCAACACCTACGTTATAAGGGTTCTCCTGTACGAACTTCTTCCACCAAGCACTCTTAACATTATTCTTAAGCTGTACACCCAAAGGGCCGTAATCCCAAGAATTTGCAAGACCGCCGTAGATATCAGAACCGGGATATACAAAACCTCTTGTCTTGGCAAGAGATACGATTTTTTCCATTGATTTCTTAAAAGCCATCGTCCTCTGCTCCTTATGCCTCTTCAACTTCTGATTCAACTTCTACTACTACGAATCCGTCGTCTTCAGCGACAGCTTCCTCTGCAGCAGGAGCAGTCTCTTCTGTAGTTACTACGTCTGCCTCAGCAGCAGCTCTTCTGTAAGATTCCTGAGCTTCCTTAGCTCTTCTCTCTGCAGCAGCTGCCTCTCTTGCTTCCTTAGTAAGGGGAACCTTGTACTCATTCTTCTTGAGAATTCCCTCAACGCCTACAACCTTACCCTGAACAATCTCTCTGCATGCGAGAGATACTGCATTTGCAGCACTATCGGGGATCATGGGCTGAGCGCCGTCAACGAGCTGGCTTGCTCTCTTGCTTACGAGAACTGCGAGTTCATAAGCACATGATGCCTTAACCAACAATTCTTCCATAGGTGGATCTACTAACATCTTTATTTCCCTCTTTCTTTAAAATTATTAACTTAATTGAATTATGCCCAAGAAGATTTCTTCTCGATTCCTATATTGCGTTCGTAGCGGCATCTCTCCGCTTCGATTATCGCCTCTATCTTGGAAGCGGCCGTCTCAAGATCGTCGTTAACGACAACATAGTCGAATTCGTTTGCTCTTAAGATCTCGCCCTTAGCCTGAGCCATTCTCTTGGCTACGACTTCTTCCGTCTCCGTTCCTCTTCCCTTAAGTCTTCCCTCAAGTTCTTCAAAGGAAGGCGGCAGGATAAATATCGTTACGGCTTCATCAAACTTCTCTTTAAGTGCCAGGCTTCCTGCGATCGTAAGATCAAGGAGAACATCCGAACCCGAAGCACTCATCTCCTTCAGGGGAGCTGCCGGAGTACCGTAGTAATTGCCTACATACTCGTCATATTCTATTATCTCGCCGTCAGATAACATCTGCTTGAACTGCTCTTTGCTTCTGAAGTAGTAAGCTACGCCTTCTTCTTCGCCTTCTCTCGGAGACCTTGTAGTCACCGATACGGAGCTTTTGCTGTCCGGGAAATCTTCCCTGACCTTGGCAAGAATCGTTCCCTTGCCTACGCCGGAAGGTCCCGACAAAGATACTATAAGACCGTGCTTTGTCACTTTGCGAGTGCCTCCTTAAGTTCTGCTACTTCGAGTGCCGAAGTAATCACATGATCACTGTCCATTACGATAACGCTCTTGCACTTCTTGCCTGCACAGCAGTCCACCAGCATTGATCTGTCTCTTGCATCCTGAATCATACGTCTGATCGGAGCAGAATCGGAAGCGGATACACATAAAATACGCGCCGAAGAAGCTATATTGCCAAAACCGATATCAATGAACTTCATCGTATGCTCCTTAAACGAGATTCTGAATCTGCTCTCTCATCTCTTCGATGAGGTTCTTCATAAGGAGTACTCTGTTTGTTATCTCAATGTCGTTCGCCTTGGAACCGATTGTATTAACTTCTCTGTTAATCTCCTGAATAAGGAAATCCATCTTCTTGCCCACTGTATCTCCCGCAAGAATCTTTCTTGCCTGCGCGAAATGCGATACGAGTCTCTTAAGCTCTTCGTCGATAGCACACTTGTCGGCAAATACTGCTACTTCCGCAGCAAGTCTGCTCTCGTCGTAGAAAGAACGCTTGTCCTCTTCCAAAATCTCGTCAATACGAGCCGTAAGTCTTGCTCTGTAGTCCTTTACTACTTCAGGAGCACGAGCCACGATCTCGTCTCTTATAGTCTCAAGTGAAGATACCTTATCAAGAATATCCTTAATGAGGTTAGAACCCTCTGTCTTCCTCATATCCTTCATGCCGGCAATAGCAGTCTTAATGCAGGAAGAAAGCTCTGCAAAAAGCTGATCTTCATCAAGATCCTTCTGCCTTACTGTAAGTACATCAGGGAAAGTAGAAAGTCTTACCGCAGATAACTCGGGGTCAGTACCGGTAATAGAAGCGATACTTCCTACAGCAGAAGCATAAGCCTTGGCAAGACCTTCGTTAAGAACAACTTCTCCGGACTCATTCTTAGAATCATCGAAATTGATGAAGATGTCCACCTTACCTCTGGTAAGTTCATCCGTAATGAGCTTTCTTATCTTGCTGTCAGCAAAGTTAAAAAGCCTTGGCATCCTTATGTTGATGTCACAAAAACGGCTGTTAACGGACTTAATCTCGCATGTATATCTTCTTGTATCGCAGATAATCTCTCCGCGGCCGAAGCCGGTCATACTGTAAGCCATATGAACCCCGCAAAAAATAGGATATAAAAATCTGCTCCCGGAATATCTCCCGCGCGAGCAGACTCGACCCGTTTATTATATATTATAGGCGCCAAAATAGCAACAAAAATCCTCGAAAAGCCTGTGCCAGTAGGCTTTTGCGACTTTCTCCTGAAGTATCTCCCTCAATATTTCGCATGCGCAAAACTATAATTCTCTTGCTGTGATAATCTTTACTTAATTTGACGTTCTAAATTTGCTTCATAATTCAATCGTACTCTTTAGAAAACTCTCCAAAATAATACCCTGGGGATCTAGGGTCATCGATAGAATTAATATCATGCAAATATGTATTCAAATCATAAACTGTCACCTTATACCCCCCGTTATCGCTAAGGTTATAATCTGATGCAATTTCAACTACACTATCACTGAAATCTTCGTAATCATACTCAAAAAACTCAGCGTAAACATATACACTAATATAAATCTGATTATCGTCAGAATCACTGACACCTATA
>JAKSRK010000121.1 GCA_024403655.1 Saccharofermentans sp.
TTAAAGATCAGCAAATCATTATCCAGAAGTATATCCATAATGGCCGTCTCGGCCCCACCTTCACACATGCATGCTATTAGACCTGTAATGGAAATAGTTTTCTTCATTTATTCCTCCAAGCCCTTAATTATGCTCTTTTGCAGTGCAAGCAAAGATGTGTATTTGGGAGCTGTTCCGCCAAGAAAATTACTCTGGTATACTTCACTCTTCTTCATATCGTTTCTCTTAAGAAGAGAATGAAGATTATCAACTGTCAATCCATCGTTACGTCTTGTGATAAACACTGAATCGTTTCTGGGTAATTCATCAAGCAAATCCGGATAATGAGTAGATATAACGATGACTGCACCCTTGGGATTGGTTTTCTTATTAGTGAACAGTCTCAGTATGGAAGTTACCAGCTCTCTGTTGAAATGATTCTCAATCTCATCCAGAATCAGATAACCACCTCTCTTTAATACATTTATGGCATCTGAAAATACTCTTACTCCTTTTATGGTACCAGAAGACAGATAAGCATATAATTCTGACGGATGGAAAAGAATCAGCTCTTCCTGGCCATAGAACTTCAGCTTTGTAACGAACTTATCCTTAACTGTTTGCACATTGATATATTCAATAGTAGGATCGAGCAAAGTAATAACCTCAGTCGGTACAGATCCTCCATTTGGTATAAACAAATTAAAATCCGTAAACATAGCTCGATTAACGAACATGGTATCATCCTGAATCTGTTTATTGACGGCGATCATGATGCTTACATCGTCCGGAAGATACTCATCGGAATTATCACGTATTCTAATTGGTCCTAATCCTTCAAAATCAAGCAAATTCGCCTTATTAACCTTGCTGTTAGCCGGCTTTGCCCAAAGCCTTTCTGACACAATGCGAATATTTGAGCTGCCATCCTGCTTCTTGTACTTAATTAGCTCACTGCACAGATGGTAAATCTTCCCATCGGCAAAGAAGTCAACATCAAATACTGTGGCAGTATCGTTCTCCAGATAAAGAGGAATGTTCTCTGCATTTAAATGCTCAGCTCCCAGCAAAAGACTGGTAAAAGTTAAGACATTCAAAACTGTAGTCTTACCTGATGCATTAATTCCTGCAAAGGCTTCAACTGAGTTTATATAGATATTGCCAAATAATTTATGTACAGAATTCAAATGACTATTGTGAACATTTTGGACCGCATAAAATGAAATATCGAGCGGCTTCTTATATAAAGGAAGTCCTTTTACTGCAATTCGTAATATATTCATACTCCGCACCTCATAAAAACGAACTTTACGTTTATTTCAAACCACTACGATATTTTAGCATGAATCCTTTTGTTTAACAACGAACTTTACGTTTTTATCAACCCAAACTATTAGTATTAGCCTCCTTTTGGAGCATTGTGGTATCATGTGAAGGATGTTAACTACAAAAGACCACGTAATAGCTTCTCTTATTAAGGCCCAGGATTATATCTCGGGAGAAGCGATAAGTTCAGAGCTGGGTATAAGCAGAGCCGCTGTTAATACTGCGGTTAAGGCTTTAAGAAGCGAAGGATACGATATAGATTCTTCTACGAATAAGGGCTATATCTTAAAGTCATATCCTTATAAGCTGAATCTTGGTGAGATATCTTCATATCTGCCCGCTTCACGTCTGGACAACGTTATCGTTGAGTCTTCCGTTACATCTACCAATGACTTACTTAAGGCTCTTGCCTCCGAAGGTGCACCTGCAGGAACAGTCCTTATAGCTGATTCCCAGACTAAGGGTAAGGGACGCCGCGGAAGATCTTTTAAATCTCCTTTAGGAACAGGACTATACTTCTCCTACCTTCTTCGCCCCTCTGCCGCTCCTTCTGATGTTACTCACGTTACGGCCTGTGCCGCAGTATGTGTGCATAACGCTATATTAAGAGCTACGGGATTAGATGCCTCTATCAAGTGGGTTAATGACCTTGTAATCGGCAATAAGAAGATATGCGGAATATTAACGGAGATGAACCTTGAGAGTGAGTCTTATTCTGTTGACAGCATAATTATCGGAATCGGTATTAATATTAACGGTTCTGCTGATATCTTCCCGCCTGAATTAAGAGATATTGCCGGTACTATCGAGTCAGTAAGCGGCGTCAGATCAGACAGATCCCGCATAGCCGCCTGCCTTATAGACGAATTAGATAAGTTATCTTCTTGTCTTACAGCAGATACTTCTTCTTACCTTGAGACTTATTCTTCCTGCTGCATTACTTTGGGTAAGGAAGTTAGTCTTGTCTCACTTCCTGATTCAGATGAAGTCGCCCGCCATGGTACTGCCATTGCCGTTAATCCCGACTATACTCTTAAGGTCAGATTAGATGACGGCAGCATAGTTGATGTCAAAAGCGGCGAAGTCTCCGTAAGAGGGCTTTACGGTTATATCTGATTCTTTCTCATACACATATCATGTCTTTTATCCTGTTGTACTTTGATTCTCCGATTCCCTGAACGTTCATGAGGTCTTCGGTTGTAGTAAACTCGTGTTCTTCCCTGTAAGAGATTATGGCATCTGCAGTAGCTTCACCGATTCCGGGAAGAGTCATCAACTGCTCTCTTGTTGCAGTATTAATGTTTATACTGTTTGAGTTCCGGTTCTGGTCTTGCTGTTGTTCCTGTTCGTTTCCCCAGACGTAGTCTGTTCTAATTATCAGAGGGTCTGTTGTTATGCCTTCTTCTAGTTCTGCTCTTGTAGGTATATAAATAGAGATATTCTCATTAAGTTCGTAGACAAGATTAAGTCTGTCGGAAGGAGCATCTTCTGTAAGTCCTCCTGCAAGTTCTACCACATCGTTAAGTATGGAGCCGCAGGGTACGGTGAATACTCCCGGGCTGCTGACTGCCCCGCAGATATATATTCTGCATGTTTGTGCTTCTTCCGGCTTTTGTTCCTGCTGCTCTTCTTCCGTTACTGTTGTTACTTCCTGTGTATTCTTAATTACCATACCTGAAGCCTGGTTATTAAGGATGTACTTATAGACCAGACTTAAGACAAGAAGAATAACAAATGCCGCAGGATATACGAACTTTTGCTTACGCATGCTTATTTCCCTCCATCCTTATTAGGGTAGCCTTTGTGTTCTGTCTTTGGGTGCGACAATTTCTGTGAATCGCCGACAAAATTCGACAGGCGGTACTATTAATAGGACTTTTAGCGGAAATAATAAAG
>JAKSRK010000122.1 GCA_024403655.1 Saccharofermentans sp.
TCCCAAGAATGTATAGGTCAGATAGCCTATTACTTTGTTTATGCTAAGAATAATCTGGCTGAGATTGAATACTGTATTGGAGTAGCCTTTCAGGGGAAAGGATATGCAACTGAAGCTGCTAAAGCGGTAATTGCTTATGGGTTTGAGCACATCAACTTGCATCGTGTTCAAATCTGCTGCAGAGATGTAAATGAAGCATCAAGAAATGTAATTCTAAAGTGTGGTCTTACATATGAGGGAACAGAAAGAGATTATTTCTGGCGCGATGACCACTACGAAGGCAAGATGATTTTCTCGATTTTACGAGAGGAATTTGAAGAGCCCCATTAATGGAATAACCTTCGTATTAGAATTAGGAAAACTAATATTTAAGAAGGGATTTTTATGGAAAATGAGATTATATTATTTGAGACAAAAGATAGAGAGATTAAGTTAAATGTTGCTATTGTTAATGACAATGTTTGGCTTAGTAGAACTCAGATTGCAGAGTTGTTTGGAAGAGATGTTAAGACTATTGGCAAACACATCAATAATGCATTAAGAGAAGAATTGGACGATTCAGTTGTCGCAAAATTTGCGACAACTGCTGCAGATGGTAAAACTTATCAGACTGAGCATTATAGTCTTGATATGATTATTTCTGTAGGTTACAGAGTTAAGTCCAAAAGAGGAATTGAGTTCAGACAGTGGGCTAACAAAGTGCTGAAGCAATATATGCTTCAGGGATATGCTATTAACGAGAAGAGACTTAAGGCACTAGAGAAGACAGTAGATATTCAGACTCGTATTCTTGCAGGAGCATTGGATATATCCGAAAGAGATATTTTGCGCGCTGTTAATGAATATACAGAAGCTCTGACACTTCTTGATCAGTATGACCATCAGGCAATTTGTAAGCCACAAGGTTCAGCTCCAATTTATAAGATCACATACGATGACTGTGTAAATATGGTTCGCCATATGAAAGATACCTTTAACACATCAGTATTTGGTGTTGAGAAAGTTCCTGGTAAGGTTGAGGGAATAATTTCAGCAATCTATCAGAGTGCGTTTGGCGAAGAAGCATATCCTTCACTAGAGGAGAAGGCAGCCAACCTTTTGTATTTTGTAATTAAAGACCATCCATATGACGATGGCTGCAAAAGAATTGCAGCATCGCTGTTTCTTGAGTTCCTTGATAGAAATAACGCTTTATTTATAAACGGGATACCAAGACTTGGTCAGGGAGAACTTGCTGCCTTAACATTGCTTATTGCAGAATCCAATCCAGAAGAGAAAGAAGTAATGACTAAGCTTACAATGAATTTGCTTCAGCTAAATGTATGATTAGAGATTCTGTATTGGGCAAGCAGCTGTAATTTGAGGTATTTTGGCAATTCTGCGATTTGTTTACTTATACAACAAAGCCGAGCAGGCCGCAATCAATAACAAGTAATATTCGATTAGGTTATTAATATGAATTTACGAATCGTCTCTCAGAGATGGGAGGCGATTTTATGTGTATAATGAATGCGTATAAGGGATAATTTGGTTAATGAATAATTTACGTGGGTTGATTTAAGGATGCTCTTGCAAAGGAAATCGATGTAAATAAACTTCCTGTTATTGTGGGTAAGCTCTCGCCGGGAATAATAATTACTGATTATCCTGACGTAATAGCTCAGCATCCGGTAAACGGAATCATTAAGAATACAAAGAACGGAAGGCGAATTGAGTGGCTTACAGGCCGTAAGGCGGCTCTAAGATTTATGACTGCAGGCTGGAACAAGAGGGATTTTTTTACGGAGGCGAATAATAATGATTAACCAGATGCTTAAAAGTGTGATTGATATGGACAGAAGCTCGGTTGTAATCTGCAATCTTAATCACACTATCGTATATATGAATCCTGCGGCTATAAGAAGATATGACAAGCGTGGAGGCGTGAATCTTATAGGTCGGAGTCTTCTTAACTGCCATAACGACAAGTCTAATGACATAATCCTTCAGGTCGTTGCATGGTTCGAAGAGAGTGAAGATAACAACATGATCTATACTTTTCATAACGAGAAGGAAAACAAAGACGTGTATATGGTAGCTCTTCGTGATGAGGACAGGAAGCTTATTGGTTACTATGAGAAGCACGAATACAGAGATAGAGAGACAGCGAAAATCTATGACTTCAGCAAGTCGTTAGTCTGAGTGTGTAAATAAGGAGAGATTGACGTGAAAAAGATAGGTCTTGTTGGTGGTACCGGCCCTGAATCTACCCTGATGTACTATAAAGAACTGAACTCCGGTATTGATGCGATGACGGGAAGTAAGTCCATGCCGGAAATAGCAATCGAAAGTGTTGATTTCCGCAAGGCCTGGAATATGGTTTGCGAAGAAGATTACGAAGCTTTGGCAGAGTATTTGTCTTCGAAGATCACTTCTCTCAAAAACTCTGGTTCTGAAGTAATATCTCTAACTGCAGTTACCATGCATATAGTATTTGATTTACTGAAGGAGAAAACAGCTGTTGATCTGGTAAGTATTCCCAAGGCTGTCTGCAATGAAGTTAACAGACGCGGCTATAGGAAAATAGGCCTGTTAGGAACCATCTTTACCATGGAACAGGACTATATGAAAAAGGATTTTGAGCAAGCCGGAATAGAGATAATAGTACCAGAAGCAGAGGATAGAAAGCTTGTTGCAAAAAGAATACTGGAAGAACTTGAACTTGGAATAGTAAATGATACTACACTGACGGAGTTCAATGGCATTATTTCTAAGATGAAGGATGAGCACGGCATTGAGGCTGTGGTACTGGGATGTACCGAATTGCCGTTGCTTCTTAATGACAATAACTGTGTTCTGCCTTGTCTGGACGGTGTAGAGATTCATATTAGAGAATTAATCAATCTGGCTTCTGCCTGAGATTCGTGAGACTGTTGGTGGGGGAG
>JAKSRK010000123.1 GCA_024403655.1 Saccharofermentans sp.
ATTAGTTCAAAGGGCGGATTCATAAAACCTGTTTATCCTGTCGTAAGGTGTTGTCTTCTCTTTCTATTCGCTTATATACAGTTAAACTAATGAATATTAATTATCATTTGCATTATTAACGTTTTGTTTTCATTTAGCCACATTTCAGCTATTAAGTTATTGCGATTAATGTCCTAAAATATATTTAGGAGTTACATATGAAGAAACGTAAAAGACTTGCAGTTTTCATTGGCGAAATTGGACGAGATTATCAGAAGCAGTTTATCAACGAGCTGCAAAGAGTTGCCTGTTCCAAGGGCTACGATATTTTTGTGTTCAACAATTTCGGAGCTTACAACAGCACTACTCTCTTCGACTCAGGCGAGCGTGACGTTATTAACATCCCTGTTTTCTCAGAGTTTGAAGGAATCATTTCCCTGCCGGATACATTTGATATCGACGGAATGGAGACGATGCTCCTTAATAAGATAAAGCAAGAAACCAACTGTCCCGTAGTATCCGTCCGTAATGGTTCACTCGAGACATACAGAGTTATATTCGATAACTTCGGAACCCTGTATGAGATGACAAATCATTTCATTAATGACCATGGATTTAAGAACATCTGTTATATGTCAGGTCCTATGAGATTTGAGGATTCCGTTAAAAGACTCGAAGGATTCAAGGCGGCTATGGCTGATGCCGGACTTGAAGTCACAGACGACATTATTATAGAAGGAGATTTCTGGAAATTCGCCAGTGTTCCCGCAGCAGATAAATTTCTTAAAGCCTATGGTGGTAAAACTGAAGCAGTTATCTGCGCCAATGACTATATGGCATTAGGTCTCATCGAAGAATTCGCAGCAAGAGGTATTAAAGTCCCTGACGATATCCGCGTTTCAGGCTTCGATGAGGTTATTGAAGGTAAAGCTTCAGAGGTAGTCCTCACTACTGTTGCAATCCCCGTCGAAGAGATGGTAGCAAAATCAGTTGAGATCATTGAGGATGTAAACAATGGTAAAGAAGTTCCTGCTGAGACCGGCCTTACCGGAAAGATTCTTCCTAAGGCAAGCTGCGGATGCTGTTTTGACAGACCTCTTATCGATTACAATTCATTTGTTAACAGATTAACAGATGAATATGTAAATGTAAGAAGATCCACTCAGTTTATTACTGATATTGAGAACCAGGTTACTGAGGTTGATAAGCTTAATTTCGTCAACACTTATAACCACACCTTCCGAGTACAAAATATGTACTTATGTCTTTGTCTGGATGATTTTAAAGACGATAATCCTTATAGTGAGACAATGCTTCTCAAAACGATTTATCCCTTTAACGATGAACGTACTGAGAATCCTATTATTAACTATAAGTTCCCACGTAAGGATATAGTTCCGGACGAGTACTTTAACCACGATGAGCCCACCTGCCACATTATATGCCCTATTCACTATAAGAATATGACATTCGGATATTTTGTTACCGAGTGGTGTGACAGAGACATAACTATCTTCCTCGGACCTTATGGCGAGGGCTTTGCTCATGCTTATAATGACCTTCGTCTTCAGGCACAGTCCAGTGAGCTTGCAGAGATCAGAAAGCAGAATCTTATCGATCCGCTAACGGGAATCACCAACAGACGCGGATTCGAGCAGAGCTTCAATGTCCTCAAGACCCAGAACTTCAACGAGGATGATTTAATCTCATTCATCAGTGTGGATCTTGATAACCTTAAGACTATTAACGATACATACGGCCATGCCGAAGGTGATATTGCAATCAAGTCGGTAGCTGACGTTCTTGCTGAAGTTGTTACAGCAGAGAATATTTGCGCCAGAGTCGGCGGAGATGAATTCTATGCAATAATGATTTCATCTGATCCGGATACCCAGGAGAATACTCTTAAGCGCTTCTACGAGATTCTTGAAGCTAAGAACAAAGAACTTAATAAGGAATACAGCCTTCATGCGAGCATAGGTATTTATACAGTTCCAAGCAGTCAGGCAGATAAGTCTGTAGAGCACTTGCAAGTTGCTGATAAACTTATGTACGAATCAAAACGCAAATATAAAGAAGAGAAGTAATCAGATATATATGGATAAATCAAAAATCGCCTTGGCAGACATAATTGTTACCGGCCTATATTCTTTGCTCGCAGTATTCTCTATAGTATGCGAGCGAATTTGTGCTTTCTACTGGCCTGTAGATCGCGAGATAGGAAGATTCTTCTATGACTTAAGCAGTGCCTTCTGGCCCTTTCTTATTCTGGTTCTTCCCTTCCTGTTAGTACCTACACATATTGTTTTATCTGTAATTGGAATAGTAAAAAGCAAGAAGGTTCTCCCTTACATATTAACTACGATTATTCCAATTATTCTGTTTATTGCTGTCTTTGTAACTCTGGCAAGATACGCCTGATTACGGACATAATAGTATCAGCATTTC
This sequence comes from Saccharofermentans sp., assembly GCA_024403655.1. GTDB lineage: Bacteria > Bacillota > Clostridia > Saccharofermentanales > Saccharofermentanaceae > Saccharofermentans. Next base: position 2,428 of record JAKSRK010000123.1, read on the forward strand.
GAAATGCAGATTACTCAGGAGCATTCATGCCGGAAGAAGTAGCTCTCTTCCCCATAATAAACTCATATCCGCCAAGAATAATGCATCCTGTCGCATAGCAGATTACATCCTTGATGTCGAATACGGATCCTATAAGAACTCTGAAGAATGCGTTGTCGCCTAGGCCAAGAACTTCAACTATATTAAAGAGCTGAAGCAGTTCAACTCCTACAGAAAATATAAACACGTATAAAGGCAGAAGTCTGCAGCCCTCCGGCATAAAAATCCTTATGAAGGTATAAATAAC
>JAKSRK010000124.1 GCA_024403655.1 Saccharofermentans sp.
GGAATGCCGGTGTATTCCCGGATGTATTTGTTGCATTCTTCTATTCCGGATTAGGATGTGCACTGTTTTTGGCAGGCATATGCTTTGTAGTTATGTTTATTAGGAATAAAGGCAGCTAACTGTCAGCAGCCGTAGAATTCATCTATAAGCTTTGAAGCTTCCTCTATTGCATTCCCGTCCATATCAATCCAGTGAATATCCTTACGCTTACGAAACCAGGTCATTTGCTCCTTGGCCAGGTGCCTTATCTCCATAAAGAGCTTCTTATAGAAAGCTTCAAAACTAGGGAATTCTCCTCGTAAGTACATAAGGATATACCTGTACTCAAGTCCGAGTCCGTAAAGGAATTCATCAGTTGCTCCGTTCTTCCTGAGTGTAGCAACTTCGTCGATCATGCCCTGGTCAAGTCTTCTGTCCAGACGCTCACGTATGCGCTCGTAAAGAATCTCTCTGGGCCAGGTAACGCCTATGACCAGAGTCTCATATCTGGGTGTGTTTTTATTCTCTTCCGTAATGCCCTTGATGGCTCGCTCGCAGGCACGCTCAAGTCGGCGCTTATTCTTAAGATCTATAGTCTTTAATACTTCAGGATTCTTCTCCTTAAGAATAGTAATAAGCTCGTCAATAGACATGGCTGTAAGGCTGCTGCGAAGTTCCTCGTCTACAGGCTCTCTGTTGATGTTAAAGCCGTCAACGACAGAATTAACATAAAGACCTGTACCGCCGACAAGAAAGGCCTTTGATCCTCGCGCGATAATATCATCGATTGCAGCATAGGCGTTATCTTGGAAATCCGTCAGTGAGAAGAAATCATTGGGTCTGGCCACATCTATCAGGTGGTGGGGAATACCCTGCATCTCTTCCGCGGTCACTTTGCCTGACCCCAGATCAAGACCGGTGAAGATCTGTCTTGAATCGGCTGATACAATCTCGCCATTGTACTTCTTTGCAAGCTCTATACCGAGTCCGCTTTTACCTGATGCATTAGTGCCTGCTATTACTACGAGTTTTTCCATACTATTACGCTTATACCTCGAATCTGTCAGATTATTTTCTGCAGACAGTTCTGTTGCAATTGAACTGCTGAGATATATTTTAACGGCTTGCTCGCGAAAAGAGAAGGAAAGCCGATGTAAGTCCGGCAGGGAACTTCAAAAATGTTTACAGAACGTTATTCCGGAAGAGATGAAGTGATTTCTGCCGAATCGTAAAATTATATTGTAGATAATAGGTTCGCGGAGAAAGGAGATACGTTCTATGCCGATGATTAGCATGAAGTTCAGAAGAGATTCAAAGCTGGTTCGAGAAGAACTGGACTACATAAAATCGTCCGGCTATTTCTCGCGCGTATCTATAGGCAGCATTAAATGCAGCACCGAAGATGGTTTACCTACGATACACATGGATGTTTTTTACCAGAAAGGTTATATCCCTAGTGTCGAAAGGCTCTTAACCCGAGGCTGGGTATTCCTGAATACAAGGGAATCTTTGAAGTATGTAGCGGAAACAAGACGCTATGACGACTGACCCTGATTACCAT
>JAKSRK010000013.1 GCA_024403655.1 Saccharofermentans sp.
TAATGTAGGATATACAATAACTCCATCAAATACATATTTCTGAAGAAAGATTGGTCTTATGTACCAGTCGCTGTCCCAGTCTCCTCCTCCGAAGTCATAGTCGTCATAGGAATCATTCCAGTCATAGTCGTTACTGTCCCAGTCATCACTGTCCCAATCATTACTGCTATACCAGTCTCCTGAGAAATCATCTATCGGGAATTCTCCTGCATCGAACGATCTGCGGTAGTCTTCTCCCAGGTAGTCGTCAGCATCTATATCAGAGGACACGCCGTAGACGCGCTCCCAGCTGTCATCACGATCATCATACTCATACCAGTAAGAACCATGCTTGTAATAAGACGTACCATTATGTTCATAGTAACCATTTTTCTTAGATTTACCGAATATTGTTACGCCCAATACAATCATTGTAATTATGAACTGGACTATAAAATAGATGCACAGTATGCGTACTACTTTCTTGAATAAACCTGAAGACTTCTTCGCTGTTGTTTTACCGGAAGAAACTGTTGCTTCCCTGGCATCCATAACAAGGTCTTTAATCTTCAGGTAAAGTTCATTTACCGCATAAGCTTCGTCAGTACCTTCGTACCTTATAGCTCTCTGACCGTCAGCCTTATTCTTGTATACGACAAAATGACCGGTCTTATCGTCCTTATAAATACCGAACGCCTTGGGAGCATTATAATTCTCGCCAAGGTGTACGTGCATCCTCTCAAGAGGAAGATTCTTACTCTCACAGTAAGAACGAAGTTCTTCAATTGTCTTGGGCGTATCGGAAGCAGTTCTGGCGAAATGCGAATTCTTGGCACCGCAATGAGGGCACTCTTCGTCAGTCGTCTCAATGTAACTTCCGCAGTAATCGCAATTAACTTTCATAAACAATCCTCAAAAAGGTTTAGTCTACTTAAATTATACACGATACTCCCAAACAACTGTTATTTTTTGCTGTTGTAGTCCTCGATAGCAGCTTCAATTGCCTCCTGCGCCAACACGGAACAGTGCATCTTATGAGCGGGAAGTCCGTCCAAAGCCTCAGCTACAGCTTCGTTGGTAAGTTTCTTTGCTTCTTCCAAAGGCTTACCCTTGATAAGCTCAGTCGCCATTGAACTTGAAGCTATGGCACTTCCGCAGCCGAATGTCTCGAACTTAACATCCTTAACGATGTCGTCTTCGATCTTCAAGTACATCTTCATTATGTCACCGCACTTGGCGTTACCTACTTCTCCTACTCCGTTAGCGTCTTCAAGTACGCCGACATTACGGGGATTTCTGAAGTGATCCATTACCTTTTCGCTATATAAAGCCATTTTCTTATCTCCTTACAGTATGAATTTGCCTTTGCCTGCCTGAAGATCTCTCCATACAGGTGAGAATCCTCTTAAATACTCAACTACTTCCTTTACAGCATTTACTATAAAGTCTGCTTCCTCATCGCTTATGTCTTCGCCGATACTAAGTCTCAAAGAACCGTGTGCAACATCGTGTACTCTGCCTATAGCAAGAAGTACGTGGCTCGGGTCAAGAGAACCTGATGTGCATGCGCTTCCGGAAGAAGCTGCGATACCCTTATCGTCAAGAAGAAGCAGTAAAGACTCACCCTCTATTCCCTCAAAGCAGAAACTTATATTGCCCGGAACTCTTCTTTCCTCATCTCCGTTAAGATCCGAATGAGCTATCTCACGAAGTCCTGCGATAATCTTGTCTCTTACGGGAGTAAGCTTAGCCTTATAAGAATCAAGATTAGAAACAGCCTCCTTAAGAGCAGCTGCCATTGCTGCAATACCCGGAACATTCTCCGTGCCGGCTCTTCTTCCTCTCTCCTGAGCACCGCCCTCGATAAGAGGCAGAAGTCTTATTCCCTTGCGCGCATATAAGAAACCTGTTCCCTTAGGGCCGTGGAACTTATGTCCTGAAGCAGAAAGTAAATCTATATTATCCTCAACAACATTTACACTAATATGCCCTACTGCCTGAACTGCGTCAGTATGGAAAAGAACACCATGCTTACGGCATACGGCTCCAATCTCACGTATAGGCTGAATAGTACCAATCTCGTTATTTACGTACATAACAGTAACAAGAGCAGTATCTTCCCTTATTGCATTTTCAACTTCTTCTGCACTAACAATACCATTTGAATGCACATCAAGAAGTGTTATCTCAAAGCCTTCTGCTTCAAGCTTCTTCAAAGTATGGAGAACAGCGTGATGCTCGAAAGCAGTACTTACTATGTGCTTCTTACCATTCTTCTCTCCTGCCTTTGCTGCAGAAATGATAGCCTGATTATCAGCTTCGCTTCCGCCTGAAGTAAATATAATCTCTCTTGCAGTAGCACCTATTGAACCTGCAATATCTTCTCTTGCCTTCTCCAACACTTCCTTTGCCTTCTGACCGAATTCATAAAGGCTTGAAGGATTGCCGTAAGTATCTTCCATGAGCGATACCATTGTGCTGATGGCAGTTTTACTCATTTTTGTAGTAGCGGCATTGTCTGCATAAATCATAGTAATCGTTTCCTTTCACTTTCTATGCGGATATTACGCCTATTCACCTACCATGTCAATAGGTATTGGGTATTGATTTGCCTACTCACCTTTCGGTATAATAGGCAAAATGAAAATGTGTAAAGGAGATTCTCAGATGATATCAACTAAGGGCAGATATGCTATACGTGTAATGTTGGATTTGGCAAAGAATAATGAAGGTAATTATGTTCCTCTTAAGGACATCGCCGAGAGACAGGAAATCTCCAAGAAGTATCTGGAAATTATCGTAAAGGAAATGGTTACAGGTGGTCTTGTTACAGGTGCCAGCGGCAAAGGCGGCGGATATAAGCTTAACAGAAAGCCTGAAGAATATACGATTGGCGAGATAATCGAACTCATGGAAGGTCCGCTTAATTCTGTAGCCTGCCTGACAAACAGAAACTTCGAATGTCCTCGTATTGATTCCTGTCAGACACTTCCTATGTGGAAGGAATTTGACCAGGTAGTTCATGACTTCTTCTACAGCAAGACTCTTCAGGATTTAGTAAATCAGTAATATTCAGTTTATTTCTCAAACCTGAGTTTTTCTTTTCTTACTTCACCGAGATGTCCCATATCGTTGAATATTTCAACCTTCGGGATTACCAGATCTGTTCCCAAAGGAGCCATATCGAATATGGATACTGAGCAAACTCCGTAAGGCATTGCAGTAAGAACATAAGGGAAAGGCAGATTCAAAAGATGCGATATAAAAACCGCGCCGGAACCGCCGTGTGCGAATATAACTATCGCATCTTCTTTATTGTCCGAACAGCGATAAATATCTCCTTCTCTTTTAAGGCCGAATCTTTGAAGAAAGATGTCTGATTCCGCAGATATCCTGTCATAGTAATCCATGCAGATATTGTCTTTGAAGTAGGGGTGTTCCATCCAGTTATCCCCCTTAAGGCTTTCCGGAGACTCACAAATAAGGTCGTAAGCAAGAGTCCAAGGATGTCCGTCGTAAGGGAGCATTTCGCCGCCCCAGTTAATCTCATGCATAAAAGGAAGTTCTTCTACACTAAGGCCATGCTCTGAAGCGGTAAAGGAAGCAGTCTGCATTGCTCTTCCCATAGGAGACGCAAATACTGCCTTTATATTCTCGTCTTTAAGTCTTATCGCAGTTGCCTTAGCCTGGCTTATTCCGTTATCGGTCAGACAGTCCTTGTCGTAGTCAGGTTCACCGTGTCTTACAAAAATGATTCTCATACTTTCTTAGCCTGCCGATACAAATGTAAGAAGCATCATAAGAGCAAAGAATACCGCAAAAGAAATAGTACCTTTATCCGAATGCTTCTCTGACTTCATGGAAGGAATGCTTTCTTCAATTACAAGGAAAGTAATAGCTCCTCCGGTAAGTGCCATAACAAAAGGAAGCGAAGAAGAAACTGCATTTACGATAATTATGGTGACGATACCAAGAATAGGTTCTACAACACCTGATACAACACCCATAAGGAAGGACTTACCCTTCTCTTCACCGCCTGTTCTCAAGGGATGAGATACAAATGCACCTTCGGGAATATTCTGAATCGCGATACCAATCGACAAAGCAAGCGCTACAGCACCGGTAATACCATCTGCCTTATTAAGGAAACCCGCATATACGGCGCCGACTGCCATGCCTTCAGGAACATGGTGAATTATCTCGGATAATACGACCCTGCTGTTAAAGCCAAGCTTACTTGAAGGTCCTTCTTCAATCTGTGTAAATACGTGCGTATGAGGTACTGCCCTGTCTAAGATATATTGAAATGCAATACCTGCAATAAAGCCTAAAGAAACAATATAGATCTTCCCTTCTCTTACGGAAGGATACAGCAAAGCCCATATGGAGCTCGCCAGCATGATGCCTCCTGCCATACCTGCAAGAACAGCCTTCATGCTGTCTCTAAGCCTGCTCTTTATGACAAATACCAAAGCCGAACCGAGTATCGTACCCGCAAAAGGTATAAGAAGACCGAAGAGGATATCTCCGTTACTCATGAACTCAATTACGCCGAAATGCTCCAATATTATCTTTAAGCCGATAAACAAAAGAACGAAGCCGCCGGCAGCTTCCGCACCGGACTTAAATTTTGCACCAAATACGCTTCCTATACGAACTCCTAACATAGAGAAAACAAATGTAGTAACCGTTATAAGAAGACATGCAAAAATCGTATTAATAAGGTTCGATGCCTTAAGAACTTCTACCTTAACCGCTACGAATGTAATACCGACAGCAAGAGCATCGATAGACGTTGCTATCGCCATCATAAGCATAGTTTTAGCGTTAAATCCGGGCTTAGTCTCTTCCTCTTCATCGGAGAAAGCTTCCTTAATCATATTGCCGCCGATAATGGCTAGAAGTATAAAGGCGAGCCAGGGCGCAATCTTATTAATGACCGTTACAAATCTTGATCCGAGTACATAACCGATAAAGGGCATCAAACCCTGAAAGCCTCCGAACCAGAGACCGCAAAGCAAACACTCCTTAATCGTTATCTTCTTAGCCTGCAGACCTTTGCAGATTGATACGGCAAAGGCATCCATTGACAGAGCTATCGCAAGTAAAAAAAGTTCAACAATTCCCATAGTCCAAGATTATACCATTATTTGAGGCTTCTGACTCTCTAATCATTAGTGCTCTTTAAAAACAAATCCCGGTCGGTAAGGATTCGGCCGGGACTTGAATTAGTTCTCACTGTTAAGCATTGCTGCCGTCTGAACAGGTTCAGCATCTTTAATGAGCGGGCCTCCGATATATCCACGCACCCTGAATATCAGGAGCAGCAGACATAAACAAGCGAATCCAAGTAGTAATTTGTGTTCTCTTTCAGTCATATATCTGTCCTCCTCTAACCTGCTTTTATAGCTATAATTTAGCACGCTTCAAAGCAGAAAACCTGCGTATACAGGCATTGTTTGCCGTTTATTAACAGGGCGTTTTCCTTTCTGTAATCAACAGCAAAAGGCGAAATTTCATTAATAAGCGACTAGAGTATATTTATGTTGGCTGATATAATATTTTTGGAATTTATAGGAATAAGGTACTAGTAATGAAGAGAATAATATCGCTGTGCTTGGGATTTGTCATTTTGTCTGCCGGAATGATCAGTTCATGCAGTTCATCAAACACCAGAAAGACAGAAGAGACAACTACCCTGATAAGAGAGAGAGAGGCGGATCCCGACAGAGATGAGCCTATCCACGATTTTTCCGATGTCGATATAAGCGAAGATTTTGGTGTTTTTATGGCCGATGCACCTGACGAACCCTGGGTACTCGCCAACAATATTCCTTTTACAAGCGGCAATGTTAATACTCACTTTTTGCAGTTTGTTACGGATATGGCCAACAATGAAATATCCTCTACCATACTTAATGATGTCTCGACAATCTATAGACCTCGTGTCAGACATTATGCGGCAGATCAGGAAGGCTATACGGTATATGAGATAACCTATGTCCAGCAATTCCCCCTGAGTGCAAGGCTTGATTATGTGATTGAAAACATATCAACAATGTTTAACTACCACGATGTAGGCTTTCTCGATTACTATACCGGAACAATATATCCGACATTCGACTTGTCTACTTCAATCAACAGCTATTCTGTCTCAGGGACTGTCGTATATAACGGCGAAGAATATGATGTCTCATATTATGTCTTCAGAGAAGATGAAACCACCACAAACGATATAGTTTATGATGATAACAATAATGCTATTTGGAATCTTGATATAACCTTAACTAATACAATCTATTTTGTGGTCCCGAACGGTTATGACGGAATTGTCATGTATGCTTATACGGGCGATAATACGATTAGCAGTTTATCCGAAGCTCTCGATATGAATGATAACGAGTTTCACGAGGCTGAAGTATTTGATAACGATATCAACGATTATGCATTCATTAGTATTCCTCAGTTAGGATAAAAGGATTTAAAAAGGATTTAAACATGAAGAAATTTGCAGCCTATATACTAATACTTTCAATGCTGACAAGCTCTGTTATGGCCTGCAGCAATAACAACAGAAGAGACGACCCGGAAAGAGACGGAGCTACAAATGAAGAAGACGGTGGCCGCAGAAGAGATCGCGACAACATTATCCGACCTTCAATGCAGCTTGAAGCAAGACACGACTTCTCTTATGTCGACGAGCGATATACTTTCGATACATTTACCGCAGAAGCTCCGGAGACACCCTGGGTTCTTGAGAATAATGTTCCCTTTACTACTGCAGCCGCCATCCCTACATACTATTCTCTCTATCTTTATAACGGCTACACCTATAGTGAGATAGATGCCGATGTTCAAAGCAATGTTGCTACCATTACAAGGCCCATAGTAAGACACTATCCTGCGGAGCAGGCCGGATATACAATCTACGAGGTATCGTATGTAGAGACGTTCCCTCACAGAGCCATAATTCCTGCCGGAGCAAGCTGCAATATGATGTGGCGTTATCACGGAGTAGCGTACCTTGATTACTACACAGGTACAACCTACCCCTACATCAACATGAACACTACTACCGACAGTTTCTGTGTATCAGGCACCATCCTTTTTAACGGTGAAGAATACGAAGTCTATTATTATTCGTACAGAGAAAACAATGTAATCAGCGACGATACAGAGACCGATGAGAATGGCAATACAATATGGTCAACAACTTATGTTGAGACTCTTACGGATTATTTCATTGTACCTGATGGTTATGACGGTCTGGTCATGTATGTCTATACTGCTGACGATTCAGATTTCTCTTTTGAAGATGCACTTGCGGAGAATTCTCCGGAATACACCGCCCCCGAAATCTTCAGCGAAAACTTTGATGACTACTCTTTCATAAGCATAGCGGAGCTCGGATAATTACTTGTCATAAGAGGGCAAATCAAGTATAATAGCTCTCGTTGACTTCGGATGATTAGCTCAGCTGGTTAGAGTACCTGCTTGACGTGCAGGGGGTCACAGGTTCGAGTCCTGTATCATCCACCAATTCAAAAGGCTTGGAATCATTAGATTTCAAGCCTTTTTTGTTACAGTCCATCTCTTTTATTTCTATCCAATGCTATCAAAAAACTCAAGGTTTCCACACCTTGAGTTCTTTGTTGTCATATTAATTATAATTATCAGGCTATTACTCTACCGTAACGCTCTTAGCGAGGTTTCTGGGCTTATCTACATCACAGCCCTTGTATACAGCCATATAGTATGCAAAAAGCTGGCAAGGAAGAACTGCGAGAATAGGAGCCAGGAGAGGATCACAGTCAGGTATTGAGAATCTGGAATTGCATGAGAACTGTATATCCTTGAATCTCTCCGGAACTACTGCAAGAACCGTAGCTCCTCTTGTAGCTACTTCCTTAATATTAGACTCCATCTTACCTGCAAGATCGTCCTGAGTAATGGGACTTACTACAAGAGTTCCCTCTTCGATAAGAGCGATAGTACCATGCTTAAGTTCTCCACCCGCATATGCTTCGGAATGAATATAAGAGATCTCCTTAAGCTTAAGAGATGTCTCCATTGCAAGATAGTAATCAAGACCTCTTCCAATGAAGAATGTGCTCTCGGCATTAAAATGTCTTGAAGCAAATTTCTGTATCTCTTTCTGCTTATCAAGGATTGCAGCAAGCTTCTCAGGGATAGCAAGAAGTTCTTCCTGATAGTGCTTATAATTATCGTCTTCAATCTTTCCCATTATGCGTGCGAACTTAAGTGCTACAAGATAAAGACATCCGAGCTGAGTTGTATAAGCCTTAGTGGAAGCAACTGAGATCTCAGGTCCTGCTGCAGTATAAAGTACGTAGTCTGCCTCTCTTGCAATAGTACTTCCGATAACATTAACGATAGCAAGTGTCTTGCTACCAAGCTCTTTTGCCTTCTTCATGGCATTACGTGTATCAAGAGTCTCACCGGACTGTGATATCACGATGGTAAGAGTCTTATCGTCAACGATAGGATCCGAGTAGATGAATTCACTTGCAACACCGCAGACAACAGGAATACGGCAAAGCTTCTCTATAAGATACTTTGCAACACATCCTGCGTGGTATGCAGTACCGCAGGCGATAATATTAATATTGCGTAAGCTCTCAAGGTATTCACGGCTTACATCGAAATGCTCAAGAAGAATGTCGCCGTCCTTAATTCTGGGACTTACCGTAGCATCGAAGACCTTGGGTTCCTCGAACATCTCCTTAAGCATGAAGTGAGCATAACCGCCCTTCTGAACGGAATTTGCATCCCACTCAACCTTCTCAACCTTGTAGTCTACAGGCTCACCGTGGACATCTGTAATCTCAACTGAGTCCTTGGTCATGGTAAGAACACAATCGTCCTCAAGGAAGATAACATCCTTGGTATATTCGATCATGGCAGTAACATCGGAAGCGATGAAGTTCTCTTCCTTACCTACGCCAACTACGATCGGGTTATCCTTCTTGGCACAAACAAGCTTGTCGGGCTCATCTTCGCAAAGAACGCAAAGAGCATATGTACCTTCGATATCAAGAAGTGCACGTCTTACTGCAGAAGTAATATCCTTACTGCCGTTCAATACATAGTAGTATTCGATGAGCTGAGCTGCTACCTCAGTATCAGTCTCAGACAGGAACTTATAGCCCTTCTTGGAAAGAAATGACTTAAGCTCTGCGTAGTTCTCAACGATACCGTTATGTACTACGCAAAGCTTACCGTTCATTGATTTATGCGGATGAGAATTCTCATCACTGGGAGCACCGTGCGTAGCCCATCTCGTATGACCGATACCGGCCGAGATGCTGTTGGTCTTATTATCCTCGAGAGTAAATCCGGCATCTGAGACAGCCGTCCTTAACTCCTTTACATAGCCCTTCTTCTTGATAAGCTCAAGCTTACCGTCATGAACGAAGGACACACCTGCTGAGTCATAACCTCTGTATTCCAATGTGGAAAGTCCGTTCAACAGAATCCCCAAAGTATTGCGGGGACCAATATAGCCGACTATACCGCACATAAATAAGCTCCTTTGTATCTTGCATTAAAGCAATTTATCGAGGCGCTCACATGCTTCCTTTGTAGCTTCGTATGTTCCGAATGCCGTAAGGCGGAAAAAGCCTTCACCGCTCTTTCCAAAGCCCTCACCGGGTGTTCCGACAATCTGAGCTTCGTTAAGAAGGAAGTCGAAGAACTCCCAGCTGCTCATGCCCTTAGGACACTTAAGCCAGATATAAGGTGAGTTAACGCCACCTGTAAATTCTATCTCTTTTGACTTGAGAAGTACAGCAAGCATTGAGGCATTATTCTTGTAGTAGTTAATGTTCTTAAGACATTCTGCCTTACCTGCAGGTGACAATGCACTCTCTGCAGCTCTCTGAACAGGGTAAGAAACACCGTTGAACTTTGTAGCCTGTCTTCTGCTCCAAAGCTTGCTGATCTTAACTCCGTCAGATTCAAGCTCTTCGGGAATCACTGTCCATCCGCATCTTACGCCTGTAAATCCAGCGAACTTTGAGAAAGAGCAAATCTCGATAGCACACTCGGATGCACCCTCAATCTCGAATATTGTATGAGGAACATCCTCTACTACGAATGCTTCATAAGCAGAATCGTAAATGATGAGAGATCCTGTCTTAAGAGCGAAGTCTACCCATGCCTTAAGACCTTCGTAAGAATAAACCGCACCTGTAGGATTATTGGGAGAGCAAAGATAAATAACTGCGCCGTTTACAGCGTGATCAATCTGATCGGGACCGGGAAGGAATCCATTCTCAAGATTACCTTCGATAAGGCTGATATTATGTCCGCTCATAAGATTGGAGTCAACATAAACGGGATATACGGGATCAGGAATGATGATCTCATTGTCGCCCATGATATCAACGATATTTCCGAGGTCAGACTTTGCTCCGTCTGATACATATACGCTGGAAGCGGGAATCTCTTTTCCCATCTCCTTGTAGTAGTTGGCGATAGCTTCCTTAAGGAAGTCGTAGCCGTACTCAGGCGGATAACCTCTGAAAGTCTCCTTTACGCCCATCTCGTCGGCAGCTTTCTTCATGGCATCGACTACTACCTTGGATAAAGGAAGAGTTACATCTCCAATACCCATTCTGATTACTTTCTTATCAGGATTCTCTTCCTGATACTTTCTTACACGGGAAGCAATCTCAGAGAAGAGATATGTCTCCTTAATATTCTCGAAATTCTTATTAACCTTGATATTCATGCTTCTTATTTCCTTTCGCTTGCTGCCTTTATAAGTCCCTTGAAGAGAGGGTGTGCTTTATTGGGTCTGCTCTTAAATTCAGGATGGAACTGAACTCCTACAAAGAATCGCTTATCAGCATATTCAACCGTTTCAACAAGGCTTCCGTCGGGAGAAAGACCACTTAAGATAAGACCTGAGTTGGTAAGATCATCCCTGTAGATATTATTTACTTCGTATCTGTGACGATGTCTCTCGTTGATGCTTAAGGACTGATAGCACTCCTGCATCTTACTGCCTTCTTTTATGCTGCAGGGATAGCTTCCGAGTCTTAATGTTCCGCCCTTCTTGATGTCATCACTCTGACCGGGCATGAAGTCGATTACCTTATGTTCAGAATCGGGAGCAAACTCACCTGAGTTAGCGTCAGCCCAGCCTACAAGATTTCTTGCTGCTTCGATAACGGCAATCTGCATTCCAAGACAGATACCAAGATAAGGAAGATCATGCTCACGGCAGTATTTTGCTGTAAGAATCATGCCCTCTGTACCTCTTGTTCCGAAGCCGCCGGGAACGATTACACCGTCAAGGCCGGACAGCTTTGAATCAATGTCAGACTCGCTTAATGTCTCTGAATCAATCCAGTCTATGTTAACTTTTACGCCTTCTGCAAAGCCTGCATGCTGCAATGCTTCTGCAACTGACAAGTATGCATCGTGAAGCTGAACATACTTACCGACAAGGCCGATTACAACTTCCTTATCGCGGTTCTTAATCTTACTAATAAGCTCCTGCCATTCTGTAAGATCGGGATCCGGAACATCAAGTTCAAGTCTTCTGCAGACAATCTCTGACATATTGGACTTCTCGAGCATAAGAGGAGCTTCGTAAAGGATAGGCAATGTGTCATTTACGATAACGCAGTCTTCCTTAACATTACAGAAGTTGGCAATCTTGGAACAGATATTCTTATCCTCAATAGGCTCATCCGTACGAAGAACGATAATGTCAGGAGATATACCCATTCCCTGAAGTTCTTTTACGGAGTGCTGTGTAGGCTTGGACTTATGTTCTCCTGAAGCCTTAAGATAAGGAAGGAGACATACGTGAATATATAAAGAATTCTCCTTACCTACTTCGTTACCAACCTGTCTGATAGCCTCAATGAAGGGCTGAGACTCAATATCACCTGTCGTTCCTCCGACTTCGGTAATAACGATATCAGCATCGGACTTCTTACCTACGTTATAGATGAATCTCTTAATCTCATCCGTAATATGAGGGATAATCTGAACGGTGCTTCCGAGGTAATCACCGTTACGCTCCTTTGCAATAACATTGGAGTAAACCTTACCGGTAGTAAGATTAGAGAACTTGTTAAGATCCTCATCGATAAATCTCTCATAGTGACCAAGGTCAAGATCGGTCTCTGCTCCGTCTTCGGTTACATAAACCTCTCCATGCTGATAGGGACTCATTGTTCCCGGATCAACATTTATATAAGGATCGAGTTTCTGAGAAGCTACCTTAAGACCTCTCATCTTAAGAAGTCTTCCCAAAGATGCTGCAGTAATACCCTTACCGAGTCCCGAGACGACTCCGCCTGTAACAAAAATATACTTTGTCATGAATATATCCTCCGCGCCTTACGGCTTTGTATAATCTTTAATAATCTCCGATGCGACATTGATTTTGCTTCGCCTTGTGTCCATGGCAAGCTTCTCAATATATCGGTGAGCTTCTTTCTCGCTCATATTAAGAACATCAATAAGAAGCCACTTCGCACGGTTTACAGTCTTAATCTCTGTAAGCTTCTCCTCAAAAGAAGCATTCTTCTGCTCCATCTTTACAAGGCGCCTTCTTGTAGCCTTTATAAGCTGAAGCGACTGCTTTACCACCGCTCTGGAAGTTGGCTTGGATATAGTAAGCACCCCGTATTCTTCGATCTTCGAAGAAACTTCTTCGTAGAACTCGGCATTAACACACAAAAGCACACCGCTGCCTGAAGAATCTGCAGTATCTATCGCAAAGTTTACGCCGAACTCATCGGGCAGGGGCGTATTTACAACGACGATGTCGAAGTCCCTTTCGAGAAGAAGTCTTCTGCCTTCGCCTACATTGCCGGCTATCTGCGTATAGTATTCATCAGGAAGCATTATTTCGGTGAGGACCTGATTGAATTTTGCTGCAGCCGAAACAATAAGCACACTAAATGTACCCTTACTATTCAAATGTCCTCACCTCCTTAATCTTCTATATACCGCTTTAAATTAATTACTTTATGTAACAGTCTGTTACTGAAGGATTAAGTACTCTGCTTAAGAACTCACTCTCGGAAGCCTTCTGTCTTGCTTCTTTCAAAGTAAGAGGAAGAACTTCAAATACACCTTCGCAATCCTCATGGTCTGTATTAGTCGGAGCCTGAAGCTCATACTTGTTAACGATGCCCTCAAGTGCAGCTTCAATAAGAAGAGCATTGGCAAGATAAGGATTGGAATTAGCATCGGGAGACCTTAACTGAGCATAGTGGTGTGTTCCCTTTGCAGGTGGAATCCTTATAAGCTGGTTACGATGATCCTTGGACCATGTAACGTATCTGGGAGCACTGCCCTCACCGAGTCTGTCGTAAGACTCAACCTTGGGATTAAGGAAAACGGTGCACTCACTTATGTGCTTAAGTACTCCTGCAATTGCATTGGGAAGTATCTGCTCGCCGCTGTCTGCACATGCTCTCATATTTATGTGGTATCCGTTACCGGGGAAGCCCTTCAAAGGCTTGGGAGAAAAGTCTGCATAAAGACCGTTTCTTGCTGCTATCGTCTTTACTACCGTAATAAAAGTAGAAACATGATCTGCGATAGTAAGAGGATCTGAACTTCTGAAGTCAATCTCATTCTGACCGGGACCTGCTTCATGGTGAGAATTAACAGGCTGAATACCCATTCTCTCCAGTGTAAAACATATCTCTCTTCTAATATTCTCACCCTTATCAAGAGGACCAATATCCATATAGCCTGCATTGTCGTAAGGAATATCAGTAGGATTACCATCTTCGTCCGTCTTAAAAAGATAGAACTCCATTCTGGAACCGAATCTGAAACTAATACCCAGGCTCTGAGCCTTGGCAACAACATCCTTAAGGATGCGTCTTGTATCTGCCTCGAAAGGCGTACCGTCGTGGTAAGTAATATCACAGAACATTCTTACTACCCTGCCGTGATCGGGCCTCCAGGGAAGTAAAGTTGTTGTAGAAAGGTCCGGATGCAGATAAAGATCTTCTCTTGTTGTCTCTGCAAAGCCGCTTAAGAAGGATCCGTTGATTGCAACACCATACTTAAAAGCTCTCTCCAACTCACTCGGCAATATAGAAATATTCTTAGGCACACCGAAGACATCACAAAAGGCAAGCCTTATGAACTTAATGTCCTCTTCCTCGATATACTGCATGAATTCATCGATGCTGCAATCCATGTTACGACCTCCGTCAAAAATCCGAATAAAAGAATAAGCGCCCATCCGTGACAGTACGTCTGCCAAGGATGAACGCCGTTGTCCACTTAAAAAATTTAACACTCAGAACAGAATATGTCAACAAAATATAGAGGCGATAAGCATCATGAAAAATTGCGAAAATCGCTATTGACAAGCAAGTGACCTTAGCGGTATATTGCTGTCAGAACACAAAACGAACGGCAATGGCGCCGCAGGCTTAACGGTCTGTGGCGCCTTGTCGTTTTTTACGTTTAGACAAAAGTAAAAGGAGAGTTCAACATGAAGAACACAGCAGAGATTTTCGGCGAGAATGTTTTCAGCGAGAGCGTCATGAGAGAAAGACTTCCCAAGGCAACATTCAAAGAAGTTAAGAATGCTATTTACAAGGGTCATCGCCTCTCCCCCGAAGTAGCTAACGTAGTTGCCAACGAGATGAAGCAGTGGGCCATCGAGAAGGGCTGCACACACTATACTCATTGGTTCCAGCCTATGACCGGTATCACAGCTGAGAAGCACGACAGCTTTATCAGCCCCGCAGATGAGGGTAAGGTTATCCTTACTTTCTCCGGTAAGGAACTTACACAGGGTGAGCCTGATGCATCTTCTTTCCCTTCCGGCGGACTTAGAGCTACATTCGAGGCTAGAGGTTATACAGCATGGGATCCTACATCCTTCGCATTCGTTAAGGAAGGTGTTCTTTGCATCCCTACTGCTTTCTGTTCTTACGGCGGTGAGGCTCTTGATAAGAAGACTCCCCTCCTTCGTTCCATGGAAGCTATCAATAAGCAGGCATTAAGAGTATTGAAGCTTTTCGGAAATGATGATGTTGAAAGAGTAAATACAACAGTTGGTCCTGAGCAGGAGTACTTCCTCATTGATTCTGAGGGTTACAATGCAAGAAAGGATCTTATCTACACAGGAAGAACACTTTTCGGTGCTACTCCTCCTAAGGGACAGCAGATGGAAGATCACTACTTTGGTGTAATCAAGCCCAGAGTACAGGCTTTCATGAAGGATTTGAACGACGAGCTTTGGAAGCTTGGTATCCTTGCTACAACAGAGCATAACGAAGTTGCTCCTTCACAGCACGAGCTTGCTCCCATCTTCACAACAACTAACCTCGCTACAGATCATAACCAGCTTACAATGGAGATCATGAAGAAGGTTGCTCAGAAGCACGGTCTTGTTTGCCTCCTTCACGAGAAGCCTTTCGCAGGTGTTAACGGTTCCGGTAAGCACAACAACTGGTCTATCAGCACAGATACAGGCATCAACCTCTTAGAGCCCGGTGATACACCTTATGAGAACGCTCAGTTCCTTCTTTTCCTTACAGCTATTATCAGAGCTGTAGACGATTATCAGGATCTCCTTCGTATCTCAGTTGCTTCTGCAGGTAACGATCACAGACTTGGTGCTAACGAAGCTCCTCCTGCAGTTATCTCTATCTTCCTCGGTTCCGAGCTTACAGAGATTTTGGATTCTATCGAGAACGATACTCCCTACGGTGCTAAGGAGAAGGAACTCCTCAAGGTTGGTGTTCACGTACTTCCCAAGTTCCCTAAGGACACAACAGATCGTAACAGAACATCTCCTTTTGCTTTCACAGGCAACAAGTTCGAGTTCAGAATGCTCGGTTCATCCGCTTCTGTTGCTCTTCCTAACACAGTTCTTAACACTGCAGTAGCAGAGATTCTTATGCAGTATGCAGATGTTCTTGAAGGTGCTTCTGACTTCACAGCAGCTCTTCACGACCTTATCAAGAGCGAGATTAAGGCTCACAAGAGAATCATCTTCAACGGTAACGGTTACGACGATGCATGGATTGCTGAGGCTGAGAAGAGAGGTCTTTCCAACCTTAAGGCAACACCTGATGCAGTTGCTCATTACCTCGACAAGAAGAACGTTGACCTCTTCACATCTCACAAGGTTTACTCCGAGATTGAGATGCAGTCACGTCACGAAGTATTCCTTGATAAGTACTGCAAGCTTCTCCACATCGAAGCTATGACAATGCTTGAGATGGCTAAGCAGGATATCCTTCCCGCTGTTAGCTCTTACTCTTCAACACTTGCAGAGAACATCCTTTCTAAGGATCAGCTCGGTATTAAGAGCGAGTTCGAGAGCAAGACTCTTGAAGACATCTCTGCTGATATGAAGACTGCTTACGAAGCTTACGAGGCACTTTCCGCATCAATCGTTAAGGTTGAAGAGGAAGAGGATCTTGTAGCTAAGGCTGATACTTATAAGGATACAGTCAAGGAGCAGATGGAAGCTCTCAGAACTGCATGCGACAAGCTCGAGACAGAGACAGCTGCAGAGTTCTGGCCCTTCCCTACATACGGAGAGCTTCTCTTCGCAGTTCGCTAAGCGCACAATTAATCCCCATATAAAAAGAAAGCGGCCTACGGCAGTCCGACTAATTCCCAGGATCAGGGGAATGTTGGACTGCCGTAGTTGCTTTAATAAAAAGGAGACAATGATTTATGGACACAACTGAACTCACCAAATTGATAAGTGAGACCGTAAATACCCAGGTATTCGGTATTTGGTTCCTTATCGGTGCGGCACTCGTATTCTTCATGCAGGCTGGTTTTGCTATGCTTGAGACAGGTTTCTGCCGCTATAAGAATGCCGGTAACATCATCATGAAGAACCTCATGGACTTCTGTATCGGTACAGTTTGTTTCATTCTCTTAGGCTTCGGTCTTATGATGAGTGAAGACATGATTGCAGGCTTCGTAGGCGTTCCCAACCTTGCAATCTTCACAGATTTCTCAAGTTTCATGGAAACAAACGCTTCAAGCTTCGTATTCAACCTTGTATTCTGTGCTACAGCATCGACAATCGTTTCCGGTGCCGTTGCAGAGAGAATCAAGTTCTCATCTTACTGCATCTACTCAGCAGTCCTCTCTTTGATCGTATATCCTATCGAGGCAGGCTGGGTATGGAATCCCAACGGCTGGCTCGTAAAACTCGGATTCATCGATTTCGCAGGTTCTGCAGCTATCCACACAGTTGGTGGTGTTTCTGCTCTTATCGGTGCTATTGTACTTGGTCCCCGTATCGGTAAGTATGTAAAAGATGCTAAGGGCAAGGTAATTAAGGTTAACGCTATCCAGGGTCACAACATTCCTCTTGGTGCTTTGGGTTGCTTCATCCTCTGGTTCGGCTGGTACGGCTTCAACGGTGCCGCTGCAACTACTCCTTCTCAGCTCGCAGGTATTTTCCTTACAACAACAATCGCTCCTGCTATCGCTACAGTAACTGCTCTTATCTACACATGGATAAAGAACGGTAAGCCTGATGTATCTATGTGTATCAACGCATCTCTCGCAGGTCTTGTTTGCGTAACAGCTGGTTGTCACTGTATCGATGCAATGGGTGCAATCGTAGAAGGTATCATCTCAGGTATTGCAGTAATCGTAGTTGTTGAGGCACTCGACCTTAAGCTTCACATCGATGACCCCGTTGGTGCTGTAGGTGTTCACATGGCTAACGGTATCCTTGGTACTTTACTTGCAGGTCTTCTTGCAACTAACACATCTTCTCTCGGCATCGATGGTCCCATCTATGCACTCATCCACGGCACAAGCGTTGCTGACGGTATGAAGGTCTTCGGAATTCAGGTTCTCGGTATCGTATGCATAATCATCTGGACAGCTGTTCTCATGGGTGCAACATTTGTAATCATTAAGAAGACAGTTGGTCTTAGAGCTTCACGTGAAGACGAGATCGAAGGTATGGATATCTCCGAGCATGGTCTTACAACTGCTTACGCAGGCTTCAAGTTTGCTCCTCAGTCAATCATTGAAGGCAGCGAGCCCGTAGTAGTATCCGGTGACGTTCCTGAAGCTGAAGCCGTTGAGGTTAAGACAGTTCCTACATTCGAAGCTAAGACTGATGCAGACGGACATATCTTCACTAAGATTGATATCATCTGTAAAGAAGCTCGTCTCGACGCTTTGAAGAATGCTCTTATGGGCATTGGTATCACAGGTATGACAGTTACTCACGTAATGGGTTGTGGCGTACAGAAAGGAAGACAGGAGTTCTACCGTGGTGTTCCCGTAGAGGCTTCTCTCCTCCCTAAGATTCAGGTTTCTGTTGTTGTAAGCGCAGTACCTGTACAGACAGTTATCAACACAACTAAGAAAGTCCTTTATACAGGCCACATCGGAGACGGTAAGATCTTCGTAAGCAACATTCAGGACATCGTTAAGGTTAGAACAGGTGAAGTAGGATATGCTGCTTTGCAGGATGTCGAATAAATCTAGCCCCGTATCCTTAATATATACCGCTGAAGGCGTCGTCACATTTTGTGGCGGCGCCTTCATAATTGCTGCAAATATATAAATCTTCCGTCAGACGTATAAAGAAGATACGTGGAAGAACTTACACTCATCTCCGAAGTAATTCTCATACTTCATCAAAGCCTGATGTGTATCGTCAATATAGATAAATGAACCATATTCCTTAAGTATCTTCTCAAGATGAACAGTCTTATTGTCGATAGAAGTTGCCATAATGACATGGTCAACCGGAATATCCGGGTAGTACTTTGCTATCTGCTTCTTCTTGTAGTCATATTCAATGTCATTATGCATGGAAGATAATACATAAAGATCATTCTTTAATGTCTTTACGAACTCAAGCATAAAAGGCATGGGCGCAGTATCAAGATTCTCTCCCCTCTTCATGGCTTCAAGCAAAAGCTCATCTGTCTCATCTCTCATATTAATGCGCTCTTTATACCAGCGCGCTTCGAATAGTACTCCGTCATAGTCAAATACGATTGGAGTACTGTTATTACTGATTTGCTCTTTAAGATAAGAATTCACTGCTTAACTCGTCTCTCTTTCCCTCATCCGTAATAAGGACATCTCTCATTAATACATTGCACATTCAGCGCTTTAAACTCACACTTAATATCATCTGATTCGAGCTTAACTTCATAATGCGAATTGATGTACTTAATACCGTTTTTGAAAGCTGTCATTGCATCTCGTTTACAACATCTCGGTCCGTTTATTCTGCCAAGTTCAGCAGCGGCTTCTGCAGTAAACTTCATATGCTCACCCCAGGTGCCGTCCGTTGATAAAGGGCCTGTTCCGTCAATAATTGCAAGCGCTGCACCAACCGAACTGATTGCACCGCATATACCCCAAAGACCGCACATCGCACCCGGCATACGTAAGCCTTCGTACATCAGTTTATTAAGTGCCGAATCCAGGTCTATATCACCGCCGGCATTTTTATATGCTACGAGAATACTTGCGCCATCCAGTATATGGTGTTCAGGTCCATGAATACTCATATACTCCTTACGCGCAATATTTCTGAAGATAGAAGCAGGATTTACTCCGGATTCGTTCTTAATATCGCGAATGATCAGTTCACCTTTTTCAGCTATTGTCATGCAATCCTCCCCTGGGCCTGATATTTTACTTAATCATGAAATTAAATCCAAGTACTACTACACTGGTTACTACCATAATCACACCGGCTATTCTTGACAAGGTTTTCTCCGGTGCTTTGTTAGCTATTACAGCTGCAATTCTTGCCCAGATAAGAGTAAATACTACGCAGCATACGAGACAGAATACATTAGGAACACCGCCTATATAAATATGACTTGCTCCTCCTATAAAAGCGGTAAAAGCCATTATAAATACTGACGTACCTACTGCCATATGAATCTCATATCCCAGGAAAGATGTCAGAACAAACAGAAGCATCATGCCACCGCCGGCTCCTACAAAACCGCAGATAAAGCCTACAATAACTCCTCCGATTATGGATTTTACTATTCGTTTTGTTTTACTCTCTTCTTCGAACTTACCGACCTTCCTTCCCGGCTTTACAAGGAACTTAATTCCGATAACAAGAAGACCTATCTGAGACATATTACCCATTGCTCTGTCAGGCAAAAGGCTGGCAACGAAGCTGCCTGCAACAGTCATTGTTAATACACATGCAAGCAGAATCAGAGCATTCTTAACATCAAGATTCCCATGCTTCTTATATGTATATGCGCTTACTGCACTGGCAAGAACGTCACTTGCCAGACCTATACCTATTGCCTGATATGCCGGAACTCCGCAAAAGGTCAGAAGCAGCGGACCTACTATCGCAGCAGCACTCATCCCTGCAAAACCGGTTCCCAGTCCCGCCCCGGCTCCCGCCAGGAAACATACAATAAGGTCTATTATCAATTCATTTACTGTCATATATTCCTCTTAGTTAATCTGCTGTCTTTGCTTTCTCGCGATTCATACAGTTCTATTAGCTCCCCGACTGATACTCAACGAAGTCCTGGGCAACATCTCGAATATATTGATCAACGTCCGTTCTGGAAGCCACATCCTGAAGCAAAGCGATATATTGGGCCTTAAGATTTCCTTCAGTTACATTGATTATTCGGTTAAGCATCCCATTGGTCATATAGAAGTCTTCATTCAAAATGGCATTCTTCAATTCATCACTAAGCATATTTCTCTTATTCCTATTCTTGAGCTGCTAAGTATTATTTGCAGTAATTTTCCTTACTTACAGGATGCAGTTCACATTCCCAACTCTCAAATGCCGGTTCGACTACATAAGAAGAATCCAGATAGCGTCTTACGTACTGAGCAGCACGTCTCTCTGCTTCCTTATAGTTCAGAACATTACCTGATTCATCAAGCTTCAAGTTATTCATGAAGATAGCATAAGTCTGTTCAACCCAACTATTCTCTTCTCTGAACGTCTCATAAAAAGACTCTTCGTATCCGCTTAATAAAGGATGTCCTATAGATGCGTTTGCAAACCAAAGAGAAAACTGTCTTACTGCGCCGCTTAAATATACTAAGTTATTCATATCTTCCAACCTCCAATCTTTCCTGTTCATTATATACTATCAACTCACTAGGATAACGAACGTTAAAAGAATGCGTCCACGCTAAGAATAACAATGATAAGCACGGAAATAATAGATCTAATTGCAGGATGACAAGTCTCCATAAAGTTTAAATGTGATCTTACCGAACACTTCATCTTTTATTGTCTTCTTTGCAATTTACGTCAAAAATGAGTTAGCGCTGCAATATAATAATCCTGAAAGAGCTCTTTTACTTCTTCCACTTACCGCTTAAGAAGTAAATGCCTCCTATAAGAAGCGGAACATATCCTGCTAAGGCATCTCCCATCCAAAAACCAAAAGGTCCCCATCCGAGAGCAAAACCAAGTAAATAAGCAAGTCCGATTCGGCTGATCATGCCGTCAAAAAGTGCTATTGCCAGATTAAGCTTTGCATTACCCGATCCGTTAATTATTCCAAATGCAAAAGTTCTGGTAGCGCATCCGAAGAAGTTGATTATTGAAGGTATTACGATAATGGAAGCAGCAGTTACTACGGCCATATCATCAGTAAACATCAGGAAAATACGCTCCGGGAAGAAGAACAGGAGAAGTGCGCATACGGTTGACATAATGGCGGAAATACAGATAGCGCATAATAAGATCTTAGGAACTCTCTTGTACTTCTTTGCACCCAGATTCTGTCCGACCATGGAAGCTGCCGCCGTTGTAGTGGAGTTGGACATAGTTCCCATAACTGCACCTAACTTACTGTAAACACCAGCAATGGCAGAACTGATTACACCGAAGGTATTAACCCATGCCGCTACGACCGTAAGTGAGATATGAATTGCCGCCGACTGAAGTGACATGGGAATTCCGAGAGCAAATATCGCCTTGCTCATCTCTCTATCCGGAATAAAACTGCGAAGCTTAAAATCAAAACCAAAGGTCTCCTTCTTACGGTAAAGATAAACAATAGAGAAGAAGAAGCTTACCGCCTGACCTATTACCGTAGCCAAAGCCGCACCCATGGCAGCCATATTGAGATAGCCTACCATAACAATATCTAGTACTATGTTAACGACGGTAGCTATTGCTACAAAATAAAAGGGACGCTTTGAATCTCCCATTCCGCGAAGAATGGCACTTACGATGTTATATCCGTATATAAATATTAGTCCCGCGATACATATGACCGTATAGTCCATCGTGTACTGATAAGCTTCGGGAGGGGTATTGACCCAGCCTAAGATACGAACTCTTAGAAGATAGCAGACAACAGACATAATCACTGCCATGGAAAGAAGCAGAGTAAACATGCTTCCTATGGCTTTCTTAATCTTAGTAGGATTGTGCAGACCAACAAACTTAGCTATCAGAATCTGCCCCGCAGAGGAGAATCCCATTGCCAAAAACATAAGCAGACTAAGGATATTACCGCCGGTTGACACTGCTGACATACCGGAGCCTCCGATAACCTTTCCGATAACAATCATGTCTACAATATTATAGATAGACTGAAGAACATTAGACACAAAAAGAGGGGCCGCAAAAACAAGGAGCTGCCTAAGAACATTACCTTGTGTGAGGTCCCTGATCATGGACTCATTCTTATTAACCGATCTACTGTCTGACATGAGATGTTCCTGCTAAATTATCTTTACAAAAAGGCCGTACGAAAAGAACCTGATTATACTAACACCGGGCTTGTAAAAAAGTCAATTCGAATAAAAAAACAGCCCCCGGAAATATTTCCCGAGGGTATTTATAAGGCTTATGCCTTGAAGTTATATATGGGTTTAATTATCTCCACTATGTCTACGGATTCCTTTATAACATCTATGATGTCTTCTAAGGACTTATATGCCATAGGAGCTTCGTCGAGAGTAAACTCATTGACGGAAGTCGTGTAGATGCCTTTCATGGCTTCTTTATATTCTTCCAGCGAAAGTCTTTCTTTGGCGGCCGTCCTCGACATAAGTCTGCCCGCACCGTGAGGAGCCGAGTAGTTCCATTCGGGATTTCCCTTACCTATGGCTATTACGGAGCCGTCCCTCATGTTGATAGGGATAAGTACCTTCTCCCCTTCGTGTGCTGCGATAGAGCCCTTTCTTAATATCATCTCATCAGTATCGATGTAGTTATGAATCGTGTGAAATGCTTCACCCGCAGTAAGGCCTGCTCTTTCAATGATGATTTCTGCCATAAGCTCTCTGCTTCTTCTTGCAAAGTCCTGGCAGATAACAACATCGTGAAGATAATCTTCAAGATAGCTTCCGTAAAGATAGCAAAGATCGTCCGGCATACCGGAAGCGGCATTATCCATCTTCCACTTAAGTTCCTTAAGTGCAGCTGATATCTCAGCCTTTCTGCCCTGCTCCTTATAAGTTCTTATTATCTCTTCCTTCTGCTTAAGGTAAGTCTCATAGCCACGGTTAAGTTTTACAGCCAGCTTCTGGTAGAACTCAGCAACCTGCTTACCCAGATTTCTTGAACCCGAATGAATCACAAGATATTTGCTGCCGTCTGAAGACTCATCCACTTCGATGAAGTGATTGCCTCCTCCGAGAGTACCCAAAGACCTCTTAAGTCTGCTTGTATCCTTAAGTTCTCTATAGCATCTAAGCTCCGTAAGTTCAAAGCGTTCTATCCTGCCGGGCCAGGTATTCTTACCTGAAGGGATATAGTGAGCAGCTTCATCAAGCTTCTCAAAATCTATCTCCCCTTTTCCGAGTTCTACTGTATACATACCACATCCGATATCTACTCCTACAATGTTGGGAACGACCTTGTCCGTTATAGTCATTGTAGTTCCGATTGTGCAGCCCTTACCGGAATGAACATCAGGCATAATTCTAATCTTAGAACCTTCAGTCATGGGGTAATCACACATTCTTCTTATCTGCTCTATAGCTTCATCTTCTATTACTTTCGCATAGCAGACAGCAGTGTTGATTTTTCCTTCTATCAAAATCGTATTCATACTTATATCCTCATAATAATTGCATTATCTTTATGCGGCTATCGCCTTATACGCCGGCAAAGACAAAGTCTTCAGCATAAACGAATAAGGATCGATATCACCGTCCATTATCATGTCAAAAACCGTAGTTGATGTTCCCGATACCAGGATCACACCCATCTCGTTCATTCGAACAGGCATATTATTCCCCCTGCTGTTAACGTTCCAGAATACTATCTGAGGCAGCTTGTAGCCGAATTCTTCAAACATAGCCTTAGCAGCTTCAAAGTTCGTCATATCGGCGTTTGATGTACACCAGTCAAACTCCATATCCGATATTATGAATAATCTCTCGGGAAGATCGCTTTGCTCAAGATTATTATTAACGGCAGTGCTGAGAATCAATTCGAAGGTTGCTTCGATATTCGTATTGCTGCACTCGTTGTAGGACAGGCAGTATCTGATTTTCTCGCAGATATCATCGCCCTTAATTTTTACGAGCTTAGGGTGAGTTGAGAATGTAATAAAGTGGTCCTTAAAAGCACCGCTTGATCTCTCTGCAAAATATATTCCGAGAGACTCGGCTACCTCGATGGGCTTGATTCTTCCGCCGCAGTACATTGAACCGGAGCCGTCTACTACTACCAAAGAATTCTTCAAGTCGGCGCAGCCGGGCAACGCATTCCATGTAGCATCAAGAGCCATGCGCTCCTTGATATCAATATCAGTGTCTCTCTTCATAAAAGGTCTTACAATCTCATAAGGAGCCAGTGTATCTGCATGAAGAATCGAAGGGTTAGAGCAGGCCTTTTCAATAAAAGCCATGTATCTTTCACCATCGTTTCTAATAAAAGCCTTTCGATACTTAAGAAGAGCCTTTGAGGGCTGTGCCTCATAGTTAAAAGAATAATCTTTTTCTCTTAAATTATTCTCAATAATCTTAATCTCGGCTCTTAAAGAAGAAAGCATTTTTCTGTATTCTTCTTCGCGCATGTTAAGACCTCTTGCAATCTTGCGGGCAAGTCTTCTTGTCTCCATAGAGGATGCATTTGAAGAAGGAAGCCACTTTGCAAGCAAGCTGAGGCTGCCGTCTCTTTCGAGGGACTTAATGTCATCATTTAATGTCTCTTTTATATATTCGATAACGTCTCTTTCGCAAGGAGTATCCATAAGAGAAAGAAGGTCGTCGAATCTGCCGAAATGCGCTACATTCTTAATATTCTTTCTTACTGCTTCCGGATCGTTTCCTGCAAGGTAATTAAGAATAACTCTGAAGAGTCTTCTCTCTCCAAGGCCTCCGATTACATCTCTTGCATAGAATAAAGCCTTGATGGCAAGGTCCTTATCTTCTGCGTAGGCTCTGATGAATCTGTTAAGAATTTCTTCTTCGGAAGCATTTCGCAAAGCTCCTGCCGTAGCAAAAAAATCAAGACAGTCGGACATAGTGCTTCTTAATGTAGCCGCACCGTTTTCTGTTGTTGTTCTATTAGCTTCTTCTTTTAAATACTTCAACATTTTATTATTCTCCTTTTTACAAGGTGCCCCGTGGCACGACGCCACGGATACCACTGAAAGTTACTTGCTGTATGCACCTTTAATAAGCGATTTACAAGACACTGTTTTCTCCTACTAGAAACATCATTGCTGTAAGTGTCTTCGTTCGTTGTGATTCAATCCTACTCCTCTAATTCGGGTTCTTAAAGTTGCAGATTGACACTAAGTTACAACCCCAATATAATCCTTATAAGGCTTATATTCTTCGCTATATTCCCAATATCACAACCCCAATCAGGAGTTACACCATGACTGAAAAGTACAAGATTTATCTTACGGAAGATACAAAAACAAGGCTTATAAACGACGCAGAGCTCTTCGAGTTTTTAAGGAAAGACGATACGGTCAACCTTAACGGCTTCCTTAAAGAGCTTATAGTCAATTACTGGGATTTTTACAGGAATAGCAACGAAGAACTGCTAAGCAGCATTTTAAGTGAGATTAAATCCGTCAAAAGCCTTAAGGATAAAGAGGCTTCTCTTATCGCGTCCAAAATGGTTGAGTTGTATATAAAAAGACAGGAAGATACAGGAAGTAAAAGTGCTGTAGTAACTCTTACACTAAGCGGAGAATCGCTGAAGATAGTTAGACTTATCGAGAATAATCTTCTTAAGGACACGTCTTTATCAGGCTACATAAAGAATATGTTCCTCTCCTACCTGTCTATTCCCAGAAGCAAAAGAGAAGCAATCATATTTAAAGATACTTATGATGTTCTTAATGAAGCGATAGAAGAATCAAGGGAAATCACATTTACTTCTTCTACGGTAAGAGGCAAATTCGGCATTCAGCCATATCTTATTGCTACTTCCAAGGAAGAACAGTTCAGCTATCTTCTCGGCTGCGACGTTAAGACCGGTAAACTGAGATCATTCAGAATCTCCAGGATGAGGGATATATTTATTACTTCAGCAAGCTTTAACAAGTCGAAGGAAATTGAAGCTGAGCTAATCGAACGCGCAGCCAAGAGTCCGCATACGATGATTCCGGAAGTTCATGCCGTTGTTAAGATGACCGAAGCAGGCAAAAGAACCTTTAAGATGATAATCAAGGACAGACCGGCAGTAACTAAGATAGAAGGAGATCTATATTATTTTGACTGGTCGGAATCAGCTCTTGAGAATTACTTCAGAAGGTTCGGCGAAGATGCTGTGGTTATTAAGCCCAAATCCCTCAAAAGCAAGCTTCGTAATTACTATGGGGATGCCTATAAAGCTTATACCTGATGATTATTCCTTTTTCCTCTTTATAGGAATCCACTTGGTACAAAGATACTCAGGATCACCGTAATAGTCGCCTTCGTAGTAAAGTTCAAATTCGCACTGACCTCCAACTTCATATTCGGGGTGATCAGGAACCCAGTGATTCCAGATAAGATCACTAAGCTCAGTCATGGCATCCGGTAGTTTACCGACACAGTTAAAGACTGCCCATGTACCCTTATTTATGGTATATATCTCAAGTTCTTCCGGAACCTCTCCTCCCTGATAAAGCCCGCCGTGAACATATCTGAAAGTCCCCCTGTCAGCCGGATATTCCGTCACCCCACAGGAGTTAATCTTATTATCGACTATAGCTTTCTCAAGGTTGTTACGAGGGGATCTTAACTTAAGATCAGCATACTTATTATTAAAATCTTTCCACCATTTACCGATGAGCGTACTATTCTCCGAGGAATATTCTCTGATAAATCCAATAACATCGAATGAATCCTTCTCTATTATCTCAGCATCAAGGCTCTGACCTCCCCTTATTACTATCGATACCTGAATCGGCAGAAATGACTTAGGAGCTTTAATCCCCTTCTTTACTTCCGTCGGAGATGCCTCATGGAATCTGCTGAATGCCTTGGAGAAGCTGGACGAATTATCGTAGCCGTATTTAAGTGCTATATCGGTTATCTTAAGTTCGCCTGCAATAAGATCTCTGGCTGCCTGATGAAGTCTTCTGTTTCTTATATACTCAGCAACGGAATAGTCTGTTAACATCTGAAAGCCCTGCTGAAGATAAGACGGTGATATTGCCAGTTCCTTAGCAAGTCCATCGACGCCTTCTACCAAAAGAAGATTATCCTCAATATAAAGAAGCGCTTTCCTAATTGTTGCCAGCCATTCCATCTTTTATTACCTACCTGTCCCTTATTATAATATAGACAGGACAAAATATTATCCTTTCGGACAAGTAATATAGACCGGCATTATATAGAATCCTACATAGATTCAAGCAAGGGATAAGTGAGGGATCGAAGATGAAAAAGATAATTGCAGCTACTATGACGCTTTATCTCCTTATAAGTGTTGTAGGATGCAGTAAAAAGAAAGAGACCCCCATAGACCTGTCAGGAGTTTTTTACAGCCACGGTGAAGACGGTTATTTCTCTATGCTTGACGAAGGTTATGTTATCCCCATAAGAGATCAGGGGCCTCCCGGAGCCTGCGTTGCTTATGCCAGTGCCGCAGCCATCCAAAGAAGCATTTTATATATTAACGGAGAGGACTTTGATATCGATCCTGTTGATCTTATTATCGACAGCTGTAGCGCAGATCACGAAGAAGGACTTATTATTTCCAATGAGAACGGATATGCTACAGCCTATTCAGCGTCCCCTGCCATGGAATGGGCTACAGCGGACGGATATGACGGATATTATCTGATTGAATCCCCAAGTTATTACGGCATAGAACAGGAAGATTTATCCCGAGAGACAATAAAAGAAGCTATCAGGACCTATGGCGGAGTTACTGCAGGTCTACTGATATCCACACCCAAGTATATGGGCTGGCACGGCGGCTACTATACTTATTTTGATGACAGCAGCAGAGGCGACCACGAAGTGACGGTTATAGGCTATGACGATCACTTCCCTAAGGAGCTTTTCGGAGATTATGCTACAGAAGACGGTGCCTGGCTTATACAAAACAGCTTCGGAGAAGCATGGGGCAGCAGCGGTTATTTCTGGGCTTCTTATGAGAGCAATATCAGGTTTCTTGATGCGTATGAGCTTACTGACGAATACAGTGAAGTTATAAGCTATTCCGTAGGAGCTTATAACTGCTGCTTCGCGGGAGATAACCCAACTATAGCAAGTGTATACGAGAACACAGGCACAATAGGCGGAGTTGGAACTTATGTCGGTTGGTACTACCAAGACGACGGCAGCATGATGATGGCGTCCGATTCCTGCTCTATTACTGTGGAGATAAGATCCTCTGACTTCTCGGAACTGCTGTACAGCCAAGATGCTACATTTGATATGAGCGGATACTATGTAGTCAAGCTGGATGAAGCTATAGAGGTAGACGGACAATTCGCTGTAGTGATTACATATCACGGAGAGAATATGGCTATTCCGGTCGAAGGTGCATCCGGGTCCATCTATCTTCCGGGAATTCAATATGTAACAAGTATGGAAGAGGGCCAGTCATACATATACTACGACAATCAGTGGCTGGATATGTACGACAGCGCCAACATAGAATATATAATTAATGATCTTTATACAGAAGGTAATATGCCACCGCTAGCAGAAGGCAACGACTTAGAAGAAGCAATAGCGGAAGCTATCGCAGAGCCTTCGGGCAATCCGTATGTAAACGTACTTTTTATATAAAGCTTACTTTGAGTAGTCCTTGATGTAGGAAGCTAAGTGCTCAATATATCTGTTGGTAATGGCATTAAGAGGTCTGTCCTTTAAGGTTATATACCCAATATCCATGTATTCGTCACTTACAAGCGGAATTGATACTATATTGTCGCCGTTTAAATCACTGCTTAATACGCCGGAAGCTATCGTATAGCCGTCAAGACCTATAAGAAGATTAAAGAGAGTCGCTCTGTCGGATACAACGATGTTCTTGGGGCTTTCTTCTGTTATATGGAGCTCTTCCGCGAAGTAAAAAGAGTTCTTAAGCCCCTGATCGTAAGTAAGTCTTGTATACGCTTTAAGATCCTCAAGAGTAATCTTCTTCTTCCCTGCAAGGGGATTCTTTTTACTGATGAATACATGAGGCTTGGCTGTAAAAAGCTTAACGAATTCCATATCTTCATTCGCAAGAATATGGGTTATTACTTCCCTGTTGAATCTGGACATAAAGAGAATTCCTATATCGCTTCTTCTTGTCCTTA
Source organism: Saccharofermentans sp. (assembly GCA_024403655.1). Classification (GTDB taxonomy): domain Bacteria; phylum Bacillota; class Clostridia; order Saccharofermentanales; family Saccharofermentanaceae; genus Saccharofermentans. The sequence continues at coordinate 29,682 of JAKSRK010000013.1, forward strand.
CATCCTCTATTATCTCTGCCGTCTTAAGCTCTCTTAAAGTAAACTCATACTTATCCTGGCCGTACTCCTTTACGAGCTCTACAAAGGCATTTACTACGAAAGCATAATGCTGTGAAGATACTGCGAATACTCTTCTTGTGGGAGCAGCTGCTTTGAACTGCCTTTCGAGGAGTTCAGTCTGCTCTATTACCTGTCTTGCATAAGATAAGAAGTTGGTGCCGTCTTCTGAAAGATACACACCCTTATTGCTGCGGTTGAAAATGGTAATACCCATTTCCTTCTCGAGTTCCGCCACGGACTTGGAAACGCTCGGCTGAGCAACAAACATTCTCTCTGCAGCCATCGAGATAGAACCGCACTCTGCTATCGCTATAACATATCTAAGTTGCTGAATGGTCATAGGTTCACCTTAAGTCCTCTGCATTGTATTCGCACTCGAATTGTATCACATAAAAAAGCAGGAGAGAAAAACATTTAAGTCTTCTCTCCTGCCTGTTATTCAATTGTTCTTCGGATTAGATCTCCATCTCACCCGTAAATACCTTCTCACAGTTACCTGTCATGAATACCGCATCGTCAGTATAGCGGATAACAAGCTCACCGCCCTTTAAGATTACTCTTACGTCCTCATCCTTTACGCAGTAACCGTTAAGGCAGGCTGCTACTACTGCCGCACATGCACCTGTACCACATGCCATAGTCTCACCTGAACCACGCTCCCATACTCTCATCTTAAGTGTATGGTCATCGATTACCTTGATGAACTCTGTATTTACTCTCTCAGGGAAGATGCTGTCGAACTCAAACTTGGGACCTAATTCCTCAAGATTAAGCACATCAACCTTATCAGTGAATACAACCGCATGAGGGTTACCCATGGATACACAGGTAATCTTATAGTCCTCGCCGTTGATATTAACGTCGCGGGCAACTACCTGGCCGTTATCGTCTGCAGGAAGATTAACAGGAATCTCCTTGGGATTAAGTATAGCCTTACCCATATCAACCTTAACTCTTACAACTACATCGTCTGAAGTCATAAGTTCAAGCTTCTTGATTCCGCTCTTTGTCTCGATAGTCATGTGCTTCTTCTTGTGACCGGCAACATCGTACATATACTTACCGACACATCTTATTGCATTACCGCACATCATACCTTCGGAACCGTCGAGGTTATACATGATCATTCTTGCATCAGCTACCTTAGAAGGAGCGATAAGAACGATACCGTCACCACCTACACCGAAGTGTCTGTCTGACATATATACAGACAAGGACTCAGGTGAAGAAACCATGTTCTCAAGGCAGTCGAAGTAGATGTAGTCATTACCGATACCCTGCATCTTTGTGAAGCGTACTGTTCTCTTCCTCTCACGCATATTGTTGATATCAACAAGCTCTGTGTTGATCTCGGAGAAACGGCTCATAAGAGAGTCTGCAAGAGCTGCAGCTGTATCTACTGCAGTAAGACAGGGGATACCGAGCATAACTGCTCTTCTTCTGAGCTTAACTGAATCTCTTGCAGGAAGTCTTCCCTTCTTGGATGTAGAGATAATGTAATTAATCTTGCCGCTGTTAAGAAGAGTCATTGTATTGTTGCTCTCAGATTCGTGAATCTTGGATACAACTGTAACATCCATACCTGAGTCACGAAGAGCCTGAGCAGTACCTGCTGTAGCATAAAGCTTAAAGCCCATCTGATCGAACTTCTTGGCAGTCTCAACAATCTCAGCCTTATCGGAATCTCTTACGGTTACGAATACGCCACCGCCCTTATACATCTTGTAGCCTGCTGCAAGAAGACCCTTATAAAGAGCTTCGGAGAGGTTACGGCCGATACCTAATACCTCACCTGTAGACTTCATCTCGGGACCGAGCTGAGTATCTACGTCCGTAAGCTTCTCGAATGAGAATACGGGTACCTTAACAGCTGTATAAGGAGACTGTCTGTAGAATCCTGTTCCGTAATCCATCTCAGCAAGCTTCTCGCCAAGGCTTACTCTGATGGCAACATCTACCATGGGGATGCCTGTAACCTTACTCATGTAAGGAACGGTACGTGAAGCTCTGGGGTTAACCTCGATAACGTAAATTCTGTTGTCCTTAACGATGTACTGGATATTAACGATACCTGTGGAATTAAGACCACGGCACAAAGCCTTTGTTGTATCGATAAGCTTCTTACCCATATCGTCGAAGATATGCTTTGCAGGATATACTGCGATAGAGTCACCGGAGTGAATTCCGGCTCTCTCGATATGCTCCATGACACCGGGAATAAGAACGTCATGACCGTCGTAGATGGCATCTACTTCGATCTCACGACCCTGGATGTACTTATCGATAAGTACAGGGTTCTCAATGCCCTGAGCAAGGATAATATTCATGTATTCGTCTACATCACTGTCACCGAATGCGATAGTCATGTTCTGTCCGCCAAGTACGTATGAAGGACGAAGAAGAACAGGATATTCAAGCTCATTAGCAGCCTTGAATGCGTCTTCCTTATTAAGAACTGAGAATCCCTTGGGACGAGCGATATCAAGTTCCTCAAGAAGAGCATCGAATCTCTCTCTGTCCTCAGCCATATCGATGGAATCGGCACTTGTTCCGATGATGTTGATATTGTTCTCAGACAATGTCTTTGTAAGCTTGATAGCAGTCTGTCCGCCGAAGGCAACAACAACACCGTAAGGATTCTCCTGACGGATGATATCCATTACTTCCTCGGGATCTAAGGGCTCGAAGTAAAGTCTGTCTCCTGTATCGAAGTCTGTAGATACAGTCTCGGGGTTATTGTTGATAATTACTACTCTGTAGCCGAGATTACGAAGAGCAGTAACGCAGTGTACTGCAGCGTAGTCGAACTCAATACCCTGACCGATTCTGATAGGACCGGAACCAAGTACGATAACTGTCTTCTTATTCTCTGAATTATCTTCGTGAATTAATGCTTCGTTCTCGCCGCCTGCTTCCTCTGTATTATAAGAAGCGTAGAAATAAGGAGTTACGGCTGCGAACTCACCTGCACATGTATCAACCATCTTGTAAACAGGTGCAACCTTCATGTCAGCAGATACTTCCTTGCCTGTAAGACGGGCAATAGTCTGATCTGTATATCCGTACTTCTTAGCCTGAAGGTAAGTATCCTTAGAGATATCTTCGCCCTTGCTTCCGATGTCCTCCATAACCTTCTGAAGATTAACGAGATTCTCAATCTTCTTAAGGAACCACATATCAATCTTGGTAACGTCGTGAATATGCTCACAGGAAACACCAAGATACATGGCACGTGCAATATAGAAGATACGCTGGTCTGTAGCAGAAGCAAAACCTGCTTCAGCTTCGCTTGAAGTAACATTTGAGAAATTCTTAAGAAGAAGTGAATCAGCCTTGATCTCAGCACCTCTTATTGCCTTCATGAGGGCACCTTCGAAGGAATCGGCGATAGACATAACTTCACCTGTTGCCTTCATCTGTGTACCGAGGTCACGCTTTGCATATACGAACTTCTCGAAAGGCCACTTGGGGAACTTAACTGCAACATAGTCAAGAGCAGGCTCGAAAGCGGCAAATGTGTTGCCTGTAACAGCATTCTTAATCTCATCGAGACGATATCCGAGAGCAATCTTTGTTGCAACCTTGGCGATAGGATAACCTGTAGCCTTTGAAGCAAGTGCAGAAGATCTTGATACTCTGGGGTTAACTTCGATTACAGCATAATCAAAAGAGTTGGGCTCAAGAGCGAACTGGCAGTTACATCCGCCTTCTACTCCGAGTGCATCGATAATATTAAGGGCTGCACTTCTGAGCATCTGATACTCTTTATCTGAAAGTGTCACCGCGGGAGCGATAACTACTGAGTCACCGGTATGTACGCCAACGGGGTCAAGGTTCTCCATCGAGCAGACAGTAACCGCATTGCCGGCCTTGTCTCTGATAACCTCGAACTCGATTTCCTTCCATCCTGCGATACTCTTCTCTACAAGAATCTGAGTGATGGGAGACATCTGAAGACCTGTAGCAGCAATCTCTTCGAGCTGTCTCTCGTCGGATGCAATACCACCGCCGGATCCACCGAGTGTGAATGCGGGACGAACGATAACAGGATAACCTGTTCTGTCCGCAAATGCCAAAGCTGACTTTACGTCATTAACAACTTCAGAAGGAATACAGGGCTGTCCGATTGACTCCATTGTATCCTTGAACATCTGTCTGTCCTCAGCCTTATCGATACACTCAGGAGAAGAACCGAGAAGTCTTACTCCGTATTCGTCAAGGAAGCCGTCCTTAGCAAGCTGCATACAAAGTGTAAGAGCTGTCTGACCGCCAAGACCTGACAGAATGGCATCGGGACGCTCAGCCTCGATGATTCTCTTTACTGTAGTAAGTGTAAGAGGCTCGATATAGATCTTATCAGCCATCTTATTATCAGTCATTATTGTAGCGGGGTTACTGTTGATAAGTACGATCTCGATGCCGTCTTCCTTAAGGGCACGGCAGGCCTGAGTACCCGCATAGTCGAACTCGGCTGCCTGACCGATAACGATCGGGCCCGAACCAATTACCATTACTTTTTTAATATTCTTATCAAGAGGCATATCACTTACCCTCTCTTTCCATGAGCTTTATGAATTCATCAAAAAGGAACTCGCTGTCCCTGGGACCTCCGCAGGCTTCCGGGTGGAACTGTACAGAGAAAGCAGGCTCCTGAGTATACTTTATACCTTCGTTCGTATTGTCATTTACATTCACAAAAAGCGGATATGCAATGTTGCTGTCAATTGAAGAATCGACAACGGCATATCCGTGATTCTGGGAAGTGATGAGAATCTTACCGGTATCCTTGTTGATTACCGGATGATTTGCTCCTCTGTGACCATAGTGAAGCTTCTCTGTTGTAAAGCCGTGAGCAAGAGCCAATAACTGATGACCCAGGCAGATACCCATTGTGGGTATCTTGCTCGGGATAAGCTCTTTAAGAGTATTAATAGTATCTATATTATCTGTAGGATCTCCGGGGCCGTTGCTTAAGAACAGACCGTCGGGATCAATAGCAGTGATTTCAGAAGCCTTAACATCTGAAGGGAACAATGTAACTTTGCATCCTCTCTCCTGAAGACATCTGATGATATTAAGCTTTGTACCGCAATCAATCATAGCGACGTTATACTTCATCTCCTCGACCGGAGAATAAACCTTAACGGAATCTGCAGTAACCTGCTTTACAGGGTCCTTGATAACGTAGTTCTTAATCTTATCAAGATCTACCTTGTCAAGATCGGACGTGATCATAAGATTCATCGTGCCGCTCTCTCTTAATATTCTTGTAAGGGCTCTGGTATCAATACCCTTGATTCCGGGAATATCATTCTTTGCGAGATAGTCTTCAAGACCCATCTCACATCTGAAGTTAGAAGGATATTCACAGAGTTCTCTTACGATATATGCGGACACACCGATTGCCGCACTCTCGGCATCCGGTGTGATTACGCCATAGTTACCTATAAGAGGGAAAGTCTGTACGACTGCCTGCCCCTTATAACTCGGATCGGTAAGAGTCTCAAGATAGCCTGTCATGGATGTTGTAAATACCGCTTCTGCGATTACATCCTTGTCGCTACCGAACCCTTCGCCTTTGAATACCTTTCCGTTCTCAAGAACAAGGTACTTTTCCATTTTCTAGTCACTCCTTATATATACACTGCTTGCTTCTTAAAACTTCCGCATAATGTTTTATTCTTCTGTAAGGAATATGTCAACCTCTTGTGCAACATCTCTTCCTTCACGAAGACCCCATACGACAAGAGACTGACCTCTTCTCATATCTCCGGCAGCAAATACTCCCTTAACGGATGTCATGTGGCTGCTTCCTGTCTCGACATTGGATCTTGCATTAGTATCAACGCCAAAAGCATCGACAACATACTTCTGAGGTCCTAAGAAACCTGCTGCAATAAGAACGAGATCTGCAGGGATTGTCTGCTCGGAACCTTCAACGGGAACCATCTTAAATCTGCCTGTAGCTTCATCCTTAACAGACTCAAGCTTAACAGTAACGATCTCCTTGAGCTTTCCTTCGTCGTTCTTTACGAACTCCTTAACAGTTGTGCAGTAGACTCTGGGATCGTGACCGAATACAGCAATTGCTTCCTGCTGGCCGTAATCAGTCTTAAGAACCTTGGGCCATTCGGGCCAGGGGTTATTTGCAGCACGCTCTACGGGCGGCGGGGGCATCATCTCAAGCTGAGTTACAGACTTACATCCGTGTCTGATTGAAGTACCTACGCAGTCATTACCTGTATCACCGCCTCCGATAACTACTACGTGCTTATACTTTGCACTGATGTAATCACCGTCGGAAAGATTTGAATTAATAAGAGACTTTGTTGTTGCCTTAAGGAAATCAACTGCGAAGTAAATACCTTCAGCATCTCTTCCGGGAGCATTGATATCTCTGGGGTTAGCAGCACCGCAGCAAAGAACGATGGCATCGAATTCTGCCTTAAGTTCTTCGTAGCTTACATCCTTACCGATGTTAACGGAAGTGATGAACTTAACGCCCTCTTCCTCCAAGAGCTCTACTCTTCTCATGATTACAGACTTCTCGAGCTTCATGTTGGGGATACCGTACATAAGAAGTCCGCCGGGTCTGTCCTCGCGCTCATATACTGTTACGCTGTGACCTCTTCTGTTAAGCCAGTAAGCTGTAGACAATCCGGAAGGACCTGAACCGATTACGGCAACCTTCTTGCCTGTTCTTACCTTGGGAGCGTGAGCAGCCATCTTACCTGAAGCAAAAGCCTTCTCGATAATTGCATACTCATTTTCCTTTACTGTAACGGGATCACCGTTAAGACCGCATGTACAAGCCTTCTCGCAAAGTGCGGGACAAACTCTTGAAGTAAACTCCGGAAAGGGGTTTGTCATAAGAAGACGGTCTGCAGCTTCATCCCAGAAACCCTTGTAAACAAGGTCGTTCCAGTCGGGGCAGAGGTTGTTCAGAGGGCAGCCTGATACCATACCGCAGATAACATGACCATTCTGACAGAAAGGCACGCCGCAGTTCATGCATCTTGCTCCCTGCTTTCTTCTTTCCTCCTCATTAATCTGAGTGTGGAATTCTCTATATGTCTTTATTCTGGAGAGAGCATCTTCGCCGGGATTGTCGACTCTCTCATAATCCATAAATCCTGTTGCTTTACCCATATCCTTAACGCTCCTTATGCTTTTGCAGCCGTATTCTCGTGAAATGCTTCAATCTTAGCCTGATCTTCGCTCATGCCGTCAGCCATATGCTTCGAAATAGAAAGAATCATACGCTTGTAGTCATGAGGGATAACCTTCTTAAACTTCGGAATATAACTTTCGATGTTGTTAAGAATCTTCTCAGCCAGAGGAGAACCGGTTCTCTCGAAGTGCTCTCTGATAAGTGCTGTAAGAGCCTTATTGTCTTCGTCTGAGTTGATGTGCTCAAAGCCGAGTGTTGCTTTGTTAAGCTTCGTATAAAGATCGTTATTCTCATCGAGAACATAAACGATACCACCGCTCATACCTGCAGCAAAGTTCTTTCCTACAGGGCCTAAGACTACGGCAACACCACCTGTCATGTACTCACAGCCGTGATCGCCTACACCTTCGACAACAACCTTTGCACCTGAGTTTCTTACACAGAATCTCTCACCTGCAAGACCGTTGATGAACGCCTTACCTGAAGTTGCACCAAAGAGAGCAACGTTACCTGCGATAATGTTCTCCTCAGCCTTAAATACAGACTGCTTGGGAGGATAAACTGTCAGGATACCGCCCGAAAGGCCCTTACCGAAGTAGTCGTTTGTATCACCTTCGAGGTTAATTGTAAGACCGTTGGGGATAAATGCACCAAAGCTCTGTCCGCCGGCACCGTTACAGTTAACAACAAATGTATCGTCGCCCAAAGTATTGTAGTACTTTCTTGTAATCTCAGCTCCGAAGAGTGTACCAAGAGTTCTGTCGAGGTTACGAACCTTGATGTCAATCTCCTTGTGAGTTCTTGTCTCAAGAGACTCCTTGAACTGAGGAATGATTGTTGTCTCGTCGATTGTCTCTTCAAGCTTGAAGTCATAAGCATCGTTGATGTCGAAATGCTTCTTAACATCATTTCTTGTTGCATAAGGATCACTGATGATTGCCTTAAGATCAACTCTGGATGCCTTAGCGCAGTCCTCCTTAACCTTAAGAAGATCAGATCTTCCTACAAGCTCATCTACTGTTCTGATACCAAGCTTTGCCATGTACTCTCTCATCTCGGATGCGATGAAGTACATGAAGTTAATTACATACTCAGGCTTACCTGTAAATCTCTTACGAAGCTCAGGGTTCTGAGTAGCAACACCTACGGGACATGTATCAAGATTACATACTCTCATCATTATGCAGCCCATTGTAACAAGGGGAGCAGTAGCGAATCCGAATTCCTCTGCACCGAGCATTGCAGCGATAACTACATCGCGTCCGCTAAGGAGCTTACCGTCTGTCTCGATACGAACTCTTGAACGAAGATTGTTCTCGATGAGAGTTCTGTGTGTCTCGGCAAGTCCGATCTCCCAAGGAAGTCCTGCATTGTGGATTGAGCTTGCGGGAGCAGCACCTGTACCTCCGTCATAACCGGAGATAAGGATTACTCTTGCACCTGCCTTGGCAACACCTGCAGCGACTGTACCTACACCGGATTCAGATACGAGCTTAACAGAGATTCTTGCATCCTTGTTAGCGTTCTTAAGGTCATAGATAAGCTGAGCCAGATCCTCGATTGAGTAGATATCGTGATGAGGAGGCGGAGAAATCAAAGATACGCCGGGTGTTGAGTGACGTGTCTTGGCGATCCAGGGATAAACCTTACCTGCGGGAAGGTGTCCACCCTCACCGGGCTTAGCACCCTGAGCCATCTTAATCTGCAACTCATCTGCAGATGTTAAGTACTTTGAAGTAACACCGAATCTACCGGATGCTACCTGCTTAATAGCAGAGCATCTGTCTTCCTCTGTGCCTTTCGTAAGGATTCTGTCTAAGTCTTCACCACCCTCACCGCTGTTGGACTTACCTCCGATGCGGTTCATAGCGATTGCCATACACTCATGTGCTTCCTTTGAGATGGAGCCGTAAGACATGGCACCAGTCTTAAATCTCTTAACGATAGACTCTACGCTCTCAACTTCATCAAGAGGAATCTCATTTCCTTCGGGATAAATGAAGTCGAGTGTGCTTCTTAATGTGATATGTCTGTTATCAGAGTTAATAGCTGCAGTGAACTGCTTAAATGTATCGTAGTTACCTGTTCTTGTTGCAAGCTGAAGAAGGTGGATTGTCTCAGGATCGTAGAGGTGCTTCTCCTTCTCACTTCTTGACTTATGCCAACCGTTTACTGCAAGACCGGAATCGTATTCTCTGTTATAAACATCAAATGCATTCTTATGAAGATCCTTAGCTCTCTGCTCGATGGAAGAGATTGTTATACCACCTACACGGCTTACTGTATCAGGGAAGTATTTATCCATAAGTTCCTTACCGATACCGATTGCCTCGAAGATCTTAGAACCCTGGTAAGACTGAAGTGTGGAGATACCCATCTTAGCAGCGATCTTAACGATACCGTGTACAAGAGCACTTGTATAAGCTTCAGTAGCCTGTGTGTACTCCTTGTCGATTATTCCGCGGTCGATAAGGTCATGGATTGTATCGAATGCAAGATAAGGGTTAACTGCACTTGCACCGAATCCGAGAAGTGTTGCGAAGTGGTGTACTTCACAAGGCTCAGCTGACTCAACAATAATCGAGATAGCCGTATTCATTCTTGTTCTTACGAGGTAAGTCTCAAGAGCTGCAACTGCAAGAAGTGAAGGAATTGCAAGATGATCCTCATCAAGACCTCTGTCTGTAAGGATAAGAATTGTTGCTCCACCCTTCTGAGCTTCGTCAGCCTGTGCATACAAATCTTCGATTGCCTTGTCCATGCTCTCGTTCTTGTCGTAGAGCATGCTGATATCAGCTGTCTTAAGTCCTTCAATTCTGCTGTCTCTTACCTTCATAAGATCAAGGTTAGAGATGATGGGATTGTGAATCTTAAGAACGTGGCAGTTCTCTTCCTTATCTTCAAGGATATTACCTGCAATACCGAGGTATACAGTTGTATCTGTAATAAGTGCCTCACGGATTGAGTCGATAGGAGGGTTAGTAACCTGTGCGAACTTCTGCTTGAAGTAATCGAACAAAGGCGGCTCTCTGTCAGACAAAGGAGGCAGCGGGATATCAACACCCATTGCAGCTGTAGGCTCAGCACCGTTAAGGCACATGGGGATAATATCGTTATTGAGATTACCGTAGCTGTAACCGAAAGCCTTCTGCATTGTGTGAAGGTCTTCACCCTTAATTCTGATGGGACGCTTGTTGTTAATCTTAAGATCCTTAAGCTCAACAAGCATGCGGTCAAGCCACTCACCGTAAGGACGGCGGTTGATGAATGTATTCTTTACTTCCTCATCTTCGATAATTCTCTTCTGCTTTGTATCTACGAGGAGCATCTTACCGGGAGTAAGTCTGTCCTTCTTAATAACAGTATCAACTGCTATATCGTCAAGAGCTCCAACCTCAGAAGAAAGGATAAGATATCCGTCGCTTGTAACGTAGTATCTTGAAGGACGAAGACCGTTTCTGTCGAGTACGGCACCGATAAGGTCACCGTCTGTAAAGATGATAGAAGCAGGACCGTCCCAGGGTTCCATCATTGTTGCATAGTACTGATAGAAAGCTCTCTTCTCACGGCTCATTGTATCAATATGCTGCCAGGGCTCGGGGATTGTAATCATTACTGCAAGAGGAAGAGGTACACCGGCCATCACCATGAACTCAAGTGTATTATCGAGTCTTGCGGAGTCTGAACCCGTAACATCCATCATGGGGTAGATATCATAGTATCTTCCCTCAAAAGCTTCGCTTCTGAAGATACTCTCCTTGGAAAGCATCTTATTCATGTTACCTGTGATGGTATTAATCTCACCGTTATGAACCATCATGCGGTTAGGATGAGATCTCTGCCATGAAGGATTTGTATTTGTAGAGAATCTTGAGTGAACAATACCCAGAGCGGATGTGTATTCACCTGAGCTTAAATCCTTATAGAAAGTTCTGAGCTGATCTACAAGGAACATACCCTTATATACGATTGTTCTGCCTGAGCAGGAACATACGTAAGTATCCTTATTCTTCTTCTCAAATACGTTTCTTGCAAAATAAAGCATTCTGTCAAAATCAAGATCATCCTTAACTGATGAAGGACGTCCGATAAATGCCTGATAAATATTAGGCATAGACTCCTTTGCCTTGCTTCCGAGAACTTCACTTGCTACAGGAACTTCTCTCCAGCCGAGGAAAGGAAGGCCTTCTGCCTTTAATGCCTCTTCGAAAGTCTTCTTAGCCTGATTAAGTCTGGACGCTTCCTGAGGGAAGAAGAACATACCGATACCGTAAGTTCTTGCCTCGCCGAGCTTGATTCCAATCTTAGCTACTTCTTTTTTGAAATAGTCATGCGAAATCTGCAAGAGAACACCAACACCGTCTCCTGTCTTTCCTTCCGCATCTTTACCTGCACGATGCTCCAAGGTCTCTACGATTTTAAGTGCATCGTCAACTACCTTATAAGAAGGTGTACCGTCAATTCTGATGACAGCACCAATACCGCAGTTCTCGTGTTCATTTCGGGGATCATAAAGACCATGCTGCGGGAATGCTTCCTGAACCCTGTAGTCATTACAATATTTCTGCTCCATATACCGCTGCTCCTTCTTCGCAAAAGAAAAGACGCTTATTGACTACGGATATTCTCCGCATCAATAAGCGCCATTGCTTGAGTTATTCAATTGCAATATTTTTACTCTTTTTTTACGAGACTGTCAAGTATCAGAAAGGATTATCTTCACTGCCGTCTGCTCTTATCCATCCAGGAAGAACCACAAATATATTAAGCCCTCAGACCAATTGTACAGATTCTTTGTGACAACAGTTAAATACACTTATTAATCTCAGTACGGAGAACATTAAGCATCATGGTAATGAAGCGATCGATTTGATCATTATTACGCAGTTCTCTGTATTTTAATCCAGACATCGTACGAAGATAGACTCTTATGTATTCAGAATCAGTATATTCATGATTCGCTATTCGTTCAAAACCATCAAGAGCCTGAGGAATGCTAATAAAAATAGACTGCATGGCTTTCATAACACCAGGATTTTTCTCAAGGCCAGTAATAACCTGCCCCGTCTTTGCATATATATGTGTATTCAGACCGAACATCAGAGCTATGCTAATCGTATCGTTATCCTTAATAATGCTTTTTTGAGGTATATCAAATAAGATGCTATACACCTGCTTATCATTTTGAAGAACCAGATTAATATCTTTATAAGTATAGTCTAAAAAACGATTTCTTAATATAAAATAGTCATTTTTGTTCATGCTTATCTCCTTTTATTTAACTCTACAAATCACCTAACTGCCTGCCAAAGTCCATCTTGGCATTCAATGAAATCATATCCATTTTCACGAAGATACTGCACTTCATGAGCAAAAATCGGATCACTTAAATCATTGGGATTAGTTGAAAGATAAATATCTCTTCCTGAACTAGTCTCCATTAATAAGAAGCGTTCTCTAGCATAAGCTTCCTGGTCAGCACCATAAGTATTCAAAAAATATTCTCTTTCAGAACTACTCATATAAAAATACTGCGCATCTAACTCATCTGCAAGTTCTATAAAACTATTATCTCCATCTGCCAAAACACCAATAAGCACACTATCACAATCGCTGTATCCACCAATAGAACGATTCACAATATCATCGGCTTCGCTAGCGGTGAGACTTACGAATTGACGCT
>JAKSRK010000014.1 GCA_024403655.1 Saccharofermentans sp.
ATTACTTCTTGTTCTCGTTCTTAAGCTCGTTCATCTTCATTGCACGAACCTTAAGGGGAAGACCCCAGAGGTTGATGAAGCCTTCAGCATCGTGGTGATCGTACATATCACCTGTTGTGAAGGAAGCAAGAGACTCGCTGTAAAGAGAGTAGGGAGAAGTTGTACCGTTCTTGATGATGTTACCCTTGTAGAGACGAAGCTTAACTTCACCTGTAACATATTCCTGAGTAACTGCTGTGAAAGCTGAGATAGCCTCACGAACAGGTGTGAACCACTTACCCTCGTATACGATACCGGCCATCTTGTTGCCGAGATCCTTCTTAAGAGCGATTGTATCACGGTCGAGAACGAGCTCCTCGAGCTGCTGATGAGCTTCCATGAGGATTGTTCCACCGGGTGTCTCATATACGCCACGGCTCTTCATACCAACAACACGGTTCTCAACGATATCTACGATACCGATACCATGCTTACCACCGATAGCGTTGAGCTTCTTGATGATATCTGCAACCTTCATCTTCTCGCCGTTGAGTGCTGTAGGAACACCCTTCTCGAAGTTAATTGTAAGTTCTTCGCCCTCTTCGGGAGCTCTCTCAGGTGTTACACCGAGAACGAGCATGTGGTCGAAGTTAGGAGCCTTGGAAGGATCCTCAAGCTCAAGACCTTCGTGGCTGATGTGCCAGAGGTTTCTGTCACGGCTGTAGGATTGGTCTGTGCTGAAAGGAAGGTCGATGCCATGAGCCTTACAGTAGTCAATCTCTGCCTGACGGGAATCCATCTGCCATCTGTCGTCACGCCAAGGAGCGATAACCTTGATGTCAGGTGCAAGAGCTCTGATACCAAGCTCAAAACGAATCTGGTCGTTACCCTTACCTGTAGCACCGTGGCAGATAGCAACAGCGTTTTCCTTACGTGCAATCTCAACGAGCTTTGCAGTGATAACGGGACGAGCCATAGCTGTACCCATAAGGTACTTGTGCTCATATACTGCACCTGCCTGAACGGAGGGCATAATGTAGTTCTCTGCAAAATCATCTACAACGTCTTCGATATAAAGCTTGGAAGCACCGGAAATCTGAGCACGCTCTTCAAGTCCGTCAAGCTCCTCGCCCTGACCGCAGTCGATACAGCAGCATACTACTTCGTATCCGTATGTCTCTTTGAGCCACGGAATAACAGCTGTAGTATCAAGTCCGCCGGAATAAGCCAAAATAACTTTCTCCATGATATTTATCCTTCTTTCTTCTTGAATATTTATTTATTTTATTAAATACACAGATTGTCACTACAATAACGCAAAAGCCTTATATTTTCAAGTGAAATAGTGGTATCATCATTTGGATACAAACCCTACTGATTATGCTGATAAACGAGGTAAAGTTATGCCGGTATTTGATTTTAATTCCAAGCCCGATGAGAAGGCTGAGGTAACAGTTACATATACTACTTTTGATTCGAATAGAAAGTCTGCTGACAAGGATAATCCGATTATCGTAATCAGCAATAAAGCAGGTAAGCTTAAGCACCATTCCTGCGGTATGTTTACAAGCCCCACCAAGGCTACGGCGTTTACTTTGGATTCAGAAGACGGCGAAGACATCAGTGAGGATATTTTAAGAATTGATTCCAGATTCGTAAGTCTTGTTAAGTGGCTTGGAGACAGTCATGTCATGGTAAGACTTTCCGGTGTGGTAAAGGGCGATGAATATTGGATCTACAAGATGATGGAGACAGGTATAGCTGTCCGCGGAGCAAAGCTTGCCGGAGAGAACGGCTTCCTTCAGTTTATGCTTAAAAGACTCTTCCAGAGTGAGCCTCCTGTAGATATAGAGAAGGACCTCGACGATATTGAGGATTCCGACAACATGAAGCTTACAAGCGTTCAGAGCATCGCAGATTTCCTTACATGTGCCGGCAATACTTTGCCTGAGAATATAAGAATGTGGGCAAAGCGTAATCTTGCTATCGCCAAGTCCGGTGAGGTTACTCCCGAAGAGAGAAGACACGCGCTTCGTGCTCTCTCCATTATGTTCAGCATTCACTGGAAGAACGATTACTTTGAGGCAATCGATCCTGTTGAAGCAAGAAGAATTCTCGATGAAGAATTATACGGAATGGAAAAGGTTAAGCAGAGAATTATTGAGACCATTATCCAGATTAACAGAACACATACACTCCCTTCATACGGCCTGCTGCTTATAGGCCCTGCAGGTACGGGTAAGTCTCAGCTGGCTTATGCTGTTGCAAAGATTTTGAAGATGCCCTGGACTACACTTGAGATGAGTTCCATTAACGATCCCGAGCAGCTTACGGGAAGCTCGAGAGTATATTCAAATGCGAAGCCCGGTATCATCATGGAGACCTTTGAGAAGGCAGAAAGCTCCAATCTTGTATTCATAATTAATGAGCTTGATAAGGCTTCTGCAGGTAAAGGAAACGGTAATCCCGCAGACGTTCTTCTGACACTTTTGGATAATCTTGGCTTTACCGATAACTACATCGAATGCAATATTCCCACCAGTGGTGTATATCCGATCGCGACTGCTAATGACAAGTCACAGATCAGTGCTCCTCTCATGTCACGTTTTGCCGTAATCGAGCTTCCTGACTACAGCTTCGATGAGAAGAAGGCAATCTTCAGCAGCTTTGTTATGCCTAAGGTACTTAGGAAGATTGGTCTTAAGGAAGAAGAGTGCAGTATTACTGAGGATGGTCTTGAGGCAATTATCGATACATATAAGTCAACAAGCGGTATCCGTGATCTTGAGCAGGCAGCTGAGCACATTGCAGCAAACGCTCTTTACAGAATCGAAGTCGAGAAGATATCTTCTGTAACTTACGATGCAACAACGATTAAGAACCTGCTGTGATTAACGTGAATGAAGTAGGGGAAGAGAATCAGAATTCGGTAATTGAATTGGTAAGAAGCTTCTCCGGAGATAATAAGCAGATATCAGAGCTTCTTAAAAAGTGCCGCGATATCAATGAGACTGATTCTAACGGTAACAATGCACTATTTTATACAAACGATCTAGCGGTACTTAATGCTTTGCTTGAAGCAGGAATAGATGTGGATCATGTGAATAACGAGGGGAATACGATGGCATGGCACTATGCATACAGTGTCATGAACCATGTGGATGAGAGAACTTCTCCCGTTATTGACTACCGTAAGCTCTTTTATGCCGTTCTTGCATATATAAAAGATATCAATTATCAGAACAAAAAAGGACAGACGCTTCTTCATTACATGGCAGAAGAAGCTATATGCGACGATTGCTTATGGGTTATAAAGACACTCATTATGAGAAATCACCCGGATACAAGCATTAAAGATCAAAACGGAAATACGCCGGGACAGATTATCAGAAACAGAATAGAGGCTAAGGGTCGGAGTCACAGTGGATGGCTGCCGAGACTTCTGCCTTTTCTTGAATAATTTCGAAGGCGCATAACCTAAAGGAATTGATTACAAGGTTGGAAAAGACGGAGAAGAAGTTTTTATCAACACGCATGAGACCATAAAAAGGGAGTATAACAATGTTACAGTTATTGCTATACTTGCTGATATCGTGTTTGACGGGAAATTGCTGCTTGATGCCGGAAATTGTCCCGTTAGGCTGATTCAGGCTCCGTCTCCGCATACGGATGACACTAATTTGGTCTATGCGGAGGAGGGGAGATTCCTCTTTATTAGCGATTCAAATTGCGGAGAGTTCCCAAGCGGAATAGTATAATTGTCTATCATAAGACTAATACGAAGCGCCGATTATAAGCCTGCTACTATAGCTGAAATGATGTTTAAAACACCATGTGTAAGCCAGCTGGGAACAATAGATCCTTCTGCCATCTTCTCGTTAAGATATCCCATATAAAATCCGATAAGAGCAGGGAAAAGTGTTGCAAGAATAAGAACGAGAATATTTGTTGTAGCAAGATAAAGAGGAACACCATGTACTAAGCCGAAGCAAAGGGCCTGAATGCTGTTTCCTGCTGCAAAACCTAACTTGCCGATTAATCTTTTTGCAAGAAAACCTCTGAAGAAAATCTCTTCTGATAAGCTTGTCTGAATAAGAGCGTAGATTAATGCTGAAGGTACTGTTGCTAATCCCATTCCGGCAAACTGTGATGTTGCTGTATCAACTCCGCCAAGGAAATGCTTGGTTACAAAGGTCATAACAAGTGTATAGACTGCTGCGGCTACTATAGTGATAAGAAGAGTTGTTGTAATCTTCTTTGTAAATCTCGGCTTCTTTATTCCTAACCACTTGAAGAAGTTTTCCTTGCGACCTGTTATGAGCCAGCAAATAAAAGGGATAAGTGAGAATAAGCATACCTGAATAACTGATGAAATAACCAAACCAACCATTGTGGGGCCCTCCGAATCTTTTTGTTTCTTACAGGTGATACTATAAATATCCAGCCTTAATACCAGGCTCGAATAACCTTAACTTAACCTTAAAGATAAATAAAAAACTCAGGCAGCTTATTAAGCACCTGAGTTTTTACTATTCTGTATATGATTCGAGTGGTACGTAGTTAGTTTTGTGCAGTTGCTGCCTCGGATAAGCAGTTTTCTTCTTCCGGTAAAAGGACTATAACGTATGTAAATATGAGTTCTACGACTGAATACAAGAGGTAAAACGGGTCAAAACAAAACCACCTTTACGCTTCGATGATATCTACAAGTTCAATCTTAAAGTTAAGTTCCTTGCCTGCCATCTCATGGTTAGCATCCAGCTTAATAGAATCTTCAGTCTTCTCAAGAACAGTTACAGGGAACTGCTGACCATAGGCATTAGTAAGGACTACCTGCTCGCCTACATTAAGATCTTCGGAGCCGGGAAGCTGAGAAATCTTAAGGTCGATAATGGCATTAGGATCTACCGGACCATAAGCTTCTTCAGGCATAAGGTGAATGTTAACTGTCTCACCGATCTTCATGTTGGCAACTGCCATATCAAATCCTCTGATCATCATGCCTACACCGCATACGAATGAGATAGGTTCACCACGCTCAAATGAGGAGTCAAATACCTTACCGTCGTTAAAAGTACCTTCGTAATTAACAACACATGTCTTGCCGACATTCTCGCCTTCAAAAAGGATACGAGGCTCACTTCCGCAACCTCCGCAGCCACCGCAACCTCCGCCACAGCCTTCGCCGTCACCGCAGTTGCCGCCACAGCCGCAGTTGCAGCCTTCGCTTGTTATATCGCCCTTAACAAAAGATTCGATTACCTTATCTGCTTCACCCTCTGCACCGGAGAAGGGGATTATGCCGAACTGGGCAAGAGCAGCCTGAGCGCCTTCGCCCATGTTACCGCAGATTACGATACTGACCATGCGTGCTGACAGTGCGGCAGCCACAGCATCGTGTCCTTCTGCATCAGAGTCAATTACCTCAGAAGAAACTATATTGCCGGCATCGTCCAGGTCATAAATCTTGAACTGCTTTGCCTTGCCGAAATGCTCATAAACTTTACCATCGAGATAAGGGATTGCGATCTTCATAAAATACTCCTATTTCTGTTTTTCATATATTACATATATACAATGCGGACTGTCTAATGAGCAAGTACTTTTTCTTCCAGATTGTATAATTCCGACACTCTTATAAGAGGGAGGAGAAGGCATAAAAATACTCCCGCGATTTGTTGTCGCGGGAGTAGTAATTCTGTTCTTGATAAACAAATTATTCTGCAATTGCAACGGAAGAATCCTGCTTGGACTTATCTTCTGTAAGTTCCTGAGCCTTCTTAAGTTCTTCTTCTGCCTGTGCGGCAAGAGCCTTTGCTTCTTCCTCAGCCTTACGTGCTGCCTCCATAGCTTCCTGAGCTTTCTTAGCGGCAAGTTCAGCCTTCTCTTTTGCCTTTGCAGCTGCAGCTCTGGCTGCTTCCTGAGCCTTCTCAGCGGCGATTCTCTCGTCTTCTTCAACCTTATTCTTGTGAGCGACAATGAATGCTTCCTGAGCGGCAGCAGCTGCTGCTGATGTCTCTTCAGCCTTCTGGATAGCTGCTGCTTCTACTTCGGCTGCTTGCTCGGATGCGTTCTTTGCTTCCTTCTCAGCTTCCTCTGCAGCAATTCTTGCAGTCTCCTGAGCCTTCAAAGCTGCAACCTTGGCATCCTTCTCAGCCTTCTTCTGCTCGGCAATCTTCTTAGCTTCTTCAGCCTTCAAAGCTGCTTCCTTAGCGGCCTTCTCTGCTCTTGCAGCCTCAGCCTGAGCATCTTCTGCAGCAGCGGATGCTACAGTATAAGAATCTTCTGCTATCTTAGCTGCCTTAGCGGCAATACTTTCTGACTTAATGGCGGCTGTAGTAGCCTTGCTGGCTTCGTCCAATACCTTTCTTGCTTCTTCAAGCTTAGCTGTTGCATTGGCAGCATCCCTGTTGGCACGCTCCTGACGGCTCTGAGCTGATGTAAGTTCTGCTTTGGCCTTATCTTCTGCGATGGCAACAGCACTCTTGATACCTGTTACAGTACCCTTAACTGCACCCTTGGACTCAGACTGCTCGGCAGCTCTCTGCTGAGCAACGACCTGTGCATGATTGATGGACGCTGAAGGAGGTCTCTTAACGGGAGCTCTGTGGATTGTAGTAGTCTTGGAAGCATCAGCAGAAGAGATTTCAGTCTTCTTAGGGGCAGCAGACTCAGTACTTGAGCTTGCCTTTGATGCTTCAGCGGCTTTTGCTGCCTCGGCAGCTGCCCTGCGCTCTTCTTCCATCTGCCTTCTGGCTTCCTGCTGAGCTCTAGCTGCTTCAGCTCTCTCTCTGGCAAGATTAGTAGCGGGTGAGCTTACAGAAGAAGTTTTTTCCGTGGTGACTGAAGAGGTACCTTTGCCGGGTGCGGCGATCTCAAGATTCAATATCCCCTCAGTCTTGTTCTTAATAGCGTCCAAAAAACCAGCCATTATTATCACCTCTGTATAGTAAAGTCAAATACTACTGATATTTGGATTATAGCTTGTGCACAAATTATATTTCAAGTATGTTTCTTATTTGTAACAAAATATTTAATGGACACTTAGATACCCGCACCCCTCGTAAATGCCTGAATTCATTGATTTCTTAGGAGAATAAGGAAACTTTTTACAATGTTATTTTTATTGGATTTTTATCAGATATTCGGAATTGGAGGACAAAAAATAAGGGTATTCTAGTATTTAACAATCGCCGGGGGATAAACAATGATTTACAATATCTTTTAATTATTAATTTTTGAAGTTGCTATAATGATATTATATCGTTTACTCGGAGGAATTATGGTCTGGTATTATGCCGCACAGTTCATAATAGTTATATTAGCTACCCTCATGTATGCTTCCATGTGGCAGAAGCATTTCGATGTAAATCTTTCCCTGATGTTCTTTGTCGGGGTTATATCCAATTTCGGCTACTATACGCTCTCCATTTCAAGCAATGTGCAGGAAGCACTTCTTGCTAATAAAATCGCATATCTCGGAGGATGCTTCGGGCCGCTTTTTATAATGCTGCTTATCTTTAACCTCTGTCATATTAATATTCCACCCATAGTAAGGAAGCTACTGTTCCTGGCTACGTCTTTGGTATATCTAATCGTAATTTTTGCGGGGCACTCGAAGGTTTTCTACAAAGAAGTAGTATTCGAGAAGGTGGGAGGAGCTAGCTGGATCAGCAAAACTTATGGCCCCGCGCATGCTTCGTTCACTATCCTCTTGCTGGTATATACCACTATTAGTTTTTGCGTTCTAATCTACAGCTACGCCAAGAAGAGGGATGCATCCAGATACATGATCTCACTGCTTTTTGCCATTGAGATAATAACCGTTGCCTTATATGTAGCAAGAAGAGTAGCCGGATGGAGGATAGAGACTGTCCCCATGACTTATGCTCTGACTGAGATTATCTTCCTTCTTATCGTATATAAAATAAATATTTACGATATAAGCTATGCTGCAATAGATTCCTTTATAGAGAAGGGCAAGACGGGATTTGTCTCGATTGACTTTAAGTACAATTATCTTGGCAGCAATGAGACAGCAAAGAAGTATCTGCCGCAGCTTGAAGTACTTACGGTAGACCGTTCCATAAGAAGGAATGCCGAGTTTGGAGAACTTGCCACAAAGTGGATAAAATTATTCGATGAGACTAATGCCAAGAATAAGCACCATTACGAAGGACTGGACGGCAAGATATATCTTATTACCATTAACTATCTTTACGACGGCAGAAAGAAGAGAGGCTACCAGCTCTTTATCGTTGACGATACCAAGGAGCAGAAGTTCATAAATCTTATGAATTCCTTTAATGCAAAGCTCAGTTCTGAGGTTAAGGCCAAGACAAGACATATTGAAGCGATGCACGATAAGCTTATAATCGGCATGGCGGATATGGTAGAGGGCAGAGATAACTCTACGGGAGGTCACATAAAGAGGACCAGCGAGGGCGTACGAATTCTCCTTGAAGAGATTAAGAAAGATAACGTTTACGATCTCTCACCGACATTTTGCCGTAATCTTGTTAAGTCAGCGCCAATGCATGACCTGGGTAAGATTGCAGTAGACGACGTTATCTTAAGGAAGAAAGGGAAGTTCGAACCGGAAGAATACGAGCAGATGAAGAAGCATGCTGCAGAAGGTGCCAAGCTTGTGGATCAGATTCTCGACGGTACTGATAACGATTCCTTTAAGACGATGGCAACCAATGTCGCTCACTATCACCATGAGAGATGGGACGGCTCCGGCTATCCGGAAGGACTTATGGGAGAGAGCATTCCGGTAGAAGCAAGAATTATGGCTATCGCGGATGTTTACGACGCTCTTGTAAGTAAGAGAGTATATAAGGATAAGTTCTCTTTTGAGAAAGCGAACGAGATTATTCTGGAGGGCATGGGAAGCCAGTTCGACAAAAAATTAGAGCGGGCATATGTGAATGCCCGCCCCGCTCTTGAAGCTTATTATTCTTCCTTAGAGGACGAAGATATTACGCATTGATATCCTTGAAAAGGAGTGTCGCGTTATGTCCGCCAAAACCGAGAGAATTGCTCATGGCGTAATTAATCTCACGCTTTTTGCCCTGTCCGAAAGTATAGTCGAGGTCGAGTTCATCCTCTCCTTCAACTGAGTTACGTGTTACGTGTACGTAGTTCTCATTAATTGCCTTAACACATACGATCGCTTCAATCGCACCTGCGCCGCCGAGAAGGTGTCCCGTCATTGACTTGGTGGAGTTAATGGAAACGTTCTTTGCATGCTCGCCGAGAGCAATCTTTATGGCACGTGTCTCAAAAAGATCGTTAAGGTGAGTTGAAGTTCCGTGTGCATTTATGTAGTCGACGTCAGAAGGCTTAATACCTGCGTTCTCGATAGCAAGTCTCATGGCAGTAGCTGCACCCTGTCCTTCGGGATCGGGGGAAGTGATGTGGTAAGCATCGTTAGTAGCACCGTAGCCGACAAGCTCAGCAAGAATATTAGCGCCTCTTGCCTTTGCATGCTCATACTCTTCAAGAATCAGTACTCCGGCACCCTCACCGAGTATGAAGCCGTCACGATCCTTGTCGAAAGGTCTGGATGCCGTCTCGGGATCTTCGCTGAAGGAAAGAGCCGTTAATGAGGAGAATCCGAATACACCTGCGGGAGTAATAGCTGCTTCAGTACCGCCTGCGACCATAATGTCAGCCTCGCCGAGTCTTATTGTGTTATATGCCTCGCCGATGCAGTGAGTTCCCGTGGAGCATGCTGTTGATATATCTATATTCTTACCCTTAAGACCGAACTGAATGGAAATATTAGCAGATGCCATGTTTGTTATAACCATGGGAATATACATGGGATCGACTTTTTTGTCAGTGAAGAACTTGGGGATTTCTTTCTCGTGCTTTTCCATTGCACCGATACCGCAGCCTACGATAACACCGACTCTGAAAGGATCTTCCTTCTCAAGCTCGAGACCTGACTGTTCAAAAGCTTCCTTAGCGGCAGCTACTGCATACTGAGAGAATACACCCATTCTCTTTGCAGACTTAAAGTCCATATACTTCTTGGGATCGAAGTCTTTTACTTCGCCTGCAAGCTTTGCCTTGCAGTTGGATACGTCGACTTTGCTTATGGGGCCGATCCCGTTTCTTCCTTCAACAAGACCCTGCCAGAAAGATTCGACATCATTTCCCAAAGGCGTAATGGCGCCCATTCCGGTAACTACGACTCTCTTTGTGTCCATATACTCTATACCTCTTCATTCTATTTTTCCTAGTGAAGTTTATTGGAATCGAATTGTTTCTTAAACTGTGAGAGAAAGAACTTTGTATTAATTGACAGAGAAATAAAAAATACCTCAAATTAGGACAAAATTACGAATTTGTCCTAATTAGGAAAGCTAGGGTATTTTGTAACGGGATTGTGGTATTATCTTCCTATCGGACGGAGGTTATACAAGATGGCACTACTTACCAAAGGCGCTATAATGACGGCATTTGAAGAAATGCTTTCCGAGATGACATTCGATAAGATTACGGTGTCTGCTCTTGTGAAAAGGAGCGGAGTAAGTTCTAATACCTTCTATTACAACTACAGGGATAAGTTCGAACTCCTTAATGAATGGTTCGGAACCAAGCTCGACATAATTAGAAACGGTGACGATCCCACTACATGGCAGATTGCCATTAAGAAGTTCTTTCACATGTGCCGCGACAATCCCAGGCTCATACACCATGTAATTCATTCTGTATCCAGAGAACAGCTGGAGATTTATATATTCGAGATAACCGACAGGGTATTTTTGAGTAACGTAAGGAAGAAGGTCGCGGGAAGAGACATTCCCGACAAGAGAGTGCGTCAGATTGCAAGATTCTGCACCTATGCATTTATCGGATTTTTCCTTGATTATATATGGGGAGACATGGAAGATGACATCGACGAGAGAGTCGACAGTTTAAGCAGAATATTTGACGATTTTATCGCGAGTGCCATCTCTCATTAACAGCTTATGAAGAACAATCTTAAGAAGATGTTGTCATACTATAAGCCGTATCTGGGAACTTTCTTCCTGGATATGTTTTTTGCTGTCGTAGCTTCGGCAATAGCACTGGTAATTCCTCTCGTGGTAAGAAATATTACCGCGCAGATTCCGAACATGACACCTGAGAGCGGAATGCAGAAGATACTGACCATAGGAGCGGTTCTTATATTTCTGGTCATCGTCCAGTTCTTTGCTAACTACTATATTGCCTATGTGGGACATGTGATGGGCGCGAAGATGGAATACGATATGAGAGCAGAGATATTCTCACATTATCAGAAGCTCTCATTCTCATTCTTTGATGATCAGAAGGTCGGTCAGCTCATGAGCAGAATTACCAATGACCTTTTTGAGATAACGGAACTTTTGCACCATGGTCCGGAGAATATTGTCATATCACTTATTAAGATTGTGGGCGCGCTTATTATCCTCGCAGGCATAAGCGGATATCTTACTTTATCTGCATTTGTACTCCTGCCGTTTATGTTCCTCTTTGCTTTTATCCTTAATAAAAGAATGCGTAAGGCCTTCAGACAGAACAGGGTAAAGATAGCCGAGATTAATACTCAGATTGAAGACAATCTGTCCGGCATCAGAGTAGTAAAGTCTTTTGCCAACGAAGATATTGAGAATGAGAAGTTCAAGGCAGGTAACGACGGCTTTTTGACGGCAAAGAAAGCATCCTATCTTAATATGGGTATTTTCCAGTCCGGCATGACCGCCTTTACTCTTCTTATTAATATTGTTGTTATTACGGTCGGAGGAGCTCTTATGAGTAAGGGTCTGGTAGAGGTTCCTGACTTCGTTGCCTTTCTTCTTTATATAAACATATTTACTGAACCCGTACGTACTCTCGTAGATTTTACCGAACAGTTCCAGAACGGCTATACGGGATTTGAACGCTTCGTCGAGATGGTAAGTATAGAACCCGACATTAAGGATAAGGAGGATGCAGTTCCTCTTACGGATGTTAAAGGTGAGATCAGATTCGAAGACGTATCCTTTAAGTATAAAGACGGAGCTCACAGAGTTCTTCGCCATATAGATCTTAATATCCCTGCGGGTTCTTATGTTGCTTTGGTAGGATCTTCAGGCGGCGGTAAGACGACTCTTTGCAGTCTTATACCCAGATTCTACGATGTCACAAAGGGTTCTATTAAAATAGATGGCAAAGACATTCGTGACGTCAGTCTTAAGAGTCTTCGCGACAATATAGGAATAGTTCAGCAGGATGTATACCTCTTTGCAGGAACAGTCTACGACAACATTAGTTACGGAAGACCCGGAGCATCCCGCGAGGAGATAATAGAAGCGTCCAAGCTTGCAAATGCACATGACTTCATTATGAGCCTTCCCGAAGGTTATGAGACCGATATAGGGCAGAGGGGAGTTAAGCTCTCCGGAGGTCAGAAGCAGCGCATCTCCATAGCAAGAGTATTTCTGAAGAACCCGCCTATTCTGATATTCGACGAAGCTACGAGCGCACTTGATAATGAGAGCGAGAATATAGTCAAAGAGTCTCTCGAAAGGCTGGCAAAAAACAGAACGACGCTTGTTATTGCTCACCGCCTGTCTACTATTCGTAATGCTCAAAGGATATTGGTGCTTACCGAGAATGGCATAGAAGAAAGCGGAACGCACGATGAACTTATAAAGAAGAACGGAATATACGCTTCTCTTTATAAGTGGAATGAATGAGAGGGAAGATATGGATATCTCACAAAAGATAGTAAGACTTCGTAAAAGAAATTCCGTATCGCAGGAAAAGCTTGCGGCAAGACTTGGTGTAAACAGAGATACGCTTAATAATTGGGAGCGGGGAATATCTGAGCCGGATACTGCTCAAAGAAGAAAACTCGCGGCTCTCTTCCATATGTCGCCTTCCTACTTTGAGTCCAGACCCTCAGGGCTTAGTATGCTCGTTAAGATCCTTGATGCCATAACAAAAAAACACAGGTTGGCAGTTGTTGCTGCTTCCGCTGTGTTTCTCTGTATTGCTTTTGTATTTTTACTGCTTGCCGTGAAATTTACGAGTTTTATTCTCGGCTTCATGGCTCTGTTTACTGTCTTTATCTCCTGCCTCGCATTTACCTTCTACAGCAGGAATAAGAAGTAATTATCCTGCCTTATACGAAAGGTTTTTGAAAGTAACGTAACTGTCGGAATCCTTACCACAGGAAGAAGCGTAGATACCTACGGTACAGCCTACGAATCCGCCTGCAACTTCCGTTGATAATGTGGCTACGGATGCTTCACCGAGCTCCTTGCCGTCACAAAGGATTTTTGCACTAAGACCGTCAACTACAACCGATATGCTGACGGAAGTTCCTGCAGCTGTCTGACCTATTACTTCGTCTTTGCCGTCCTGACAAAGGATCATGGAGCAGTTGCCGTCAGTAATCTCGGCCCTTAAGTTATAAAGATTATTCTGCATAAGAACCAGACCTGCGCACTCGCCATCCTTCAGGGAAGAAGCATCCAGTGATGCAGTAGCGGTGAAGTGGTGGTGCTGCTGTCTTATGGAGATATAAGAAGGGCTGGCAACTTCCTTAATGTTGTTCTTACCTGCATGAAGCTTAAGCCCGTCTGAAGTAAGTTCATACATGTCGGAAGAAGCATTTCGAAGGAAAAGGAACTCATCTCCCAGCTCCTTCATTGAAGAGAAGACATATTCCTTATCTCTTCCGGGAATAGAAGTCTTATGGCCGCTTCTGCATGTGTAGGAATCAGGGTCCTTCTCGGGATCCCACTCAGGAAGATTAATCTCTACCTTATCCGTCAGCATACCTGTTCCGGGATTAACTACAGGCCAGTCCTCTTCCCAGATGAACTTGGCAAGGAAGGTCTCTCTTCCCATTGTCGTATAGCGATTCAGGGGGCGAACCGCAAGCATGGTCATGAACCACTCGCCGTTAGGAGTCTTAACGATATCGCCATGTCCTACGTACTTGACGGGATAGTCATTTCCAAGGTGTCTGTGCGTAAGAATGGGATTCTTGGGGTTGCCTGTATAAGGTCCGAATATATCCTTACTTCTGCAGATCATTATGGCGTGCTCGGGGCCTGTTCCGCCTTCAGCATGCATTATGTAGTAGTAACCGTTTTCCTTGTAGATATGAGGTCCTTCGGGCCAGATGCAGTTCTTAAGAGCACCATTCCAAACGTCCTTCTTCTCACCCTTGAAGCACCAGTTCTCAAGGTCTAGTTCGGCAATGTAGATATACCAGTCGCCGTTATACTTGGGGCCACCGTCGGGATTGGGATGAGTGCCGATATAGTAGCACTTGCCGTCATCGTCGAAGAAGAGGGAAGGGTCGATACCGTCAGCCTCGTTAAGGTAATGAGGCTCGGACCAGGGGCCTTCGGGATTCTCTGCCGTCACTATGAAGTTACCTCCGTGAGTAACGTTCGTGCAGATTACATAGAAAGTGCCGTTGTTGTAACGGATAGTGGGAGCAAAAAGTCCCGCTGAGTGGTCTGCCCCTTCAAGCGGGAGCTGTGAATCTCTGTCGAGGACATTTCCTATCTGTTCCCAGTGAACGAGGTCCTTGCTGTGCATGAGGGATAATCCGGGGAAATAAGCGAAAGTGGAATTACAAAGGTAGTAATCTTCACCTACTGCGCATATGGACGGATCCGGATAGAAGCCCGGCATTATCGGGTTGTCGGCATAAATGTTACTGGACATTGTATTCTCCTTAAATATTATCTGGCGTTATTCTTTTTGATTCGTTTTTCCGTATACATTGCCTTGTCGGCTTTGTTAATGGAATCCATTAGTGAGCTCCAGCCTTCTACTTCGCAGATTCCTATGCTGACTCCCACTGTATATTCTTTATTTATCCTCTCGTTCTCTTCTTCGAGATTCTTACGGACAGATCTTATGAACTGACCCATTCTGCCGGGGTTATCTAGGATAAGCACCGCCTCGAATTCGTCTCCGCCCATTCTTGCTGCAAACTCTTCTCCGGACAGGGAACGAGTCAGTGAAGATGCAACGGCTTTAAGCGCCACATCACCGTCTGAGTGTCCGAAGTTGTCGTTGATGTATTTAAGGTCATCCATGTCTATGCTTACGACTGCGACCTTGTCGGCTTCAGGGTCTCTGTGTTCAAGGATATCCGAGATTCTGTTCTCAAAGCCTCTTCTGTTGTTAAGTCCGGTAAGAGCATCTTTTACATAAAGATCCATGACATCTGCAACTTCATATAGCCTGTCGTAAAGACGAAGTCTGTTAAGAGACTGACCGAAGAGCATGAGGGTGAATTCAAGCATCTCGTCAAAAAATTTTTCATGTGCATCTTTAAGTCGGAATGCACAGTAACCATATACCTCGTTCTTGTAGTGAATCGGCAGGAACATAAGTGTTCTGGGCGTTGTAATATCCTCTTTCTCGGGGATTAGTCTGTCAGACGGGAATCTTAAGTCGCTGATTTCTATCTCGTCGCCGTTAAGAGATCCCATTAAAGATCTGTCGTTCTCACGATATCTGCAAAGGCAGACTTTTGAGAATATTGAACTTTCCTTAAGGCTTTGAAGAGTTAGTTTGATACTTTCATTAAAGGTCAGAATTGATTCGTAATCAGAAGACATGATGATAAAGCCGTAGGTCTTCTGGTGATATTCTCTTAATATTGCATCCAGTTTGAGATAAGAATCTGTTGCGTTTGCTTCAAGCGTGACACCCGTACTTTCTCTTAAGAGGAGATTGCCCTGAACTACTATGCGTTTTTCCACTTCTTCTCCGGAAGCAATCTTCTCCAATGTGTTCATTGCGGTTAAGGCAAACAGTTCTTCCGGGATCTCGTATGTGGTAATTGACGGCGTTCTCATTCTGGCCATAGGCAGATTGTCGACACCTGTAATCATGAGGTCATCCGGAATACTGTATCCTCTTCGGCCGAGTTCATCACACAGTCCCAATGCCATATAGTCGTTGGAACTTACGATTCCCTTAGGAAGTGAACCGTCTTCTCTTATAAAAAAGTCTGCAGTCTCAGGTCCCTGGTTAATCCAGTAGTTGCCGTGGAAGATGCGGTCTTCTCCAACTTCGGCGCCATGCTCATTCATGGCTTTTACGAAGCCTTCAAGTCTCTCGTAGGAGTCCTTAAGGTCATCTTTTCCCATGATGAATCCGATGTCGGTACTTCCACAAGCTTCTATCATGTGCTTGGTGACCTGATACATGATACCGGCGTTGTCAGGGATTATGTTGTAGAAGCCTTCTTCTTCGGATCTGATGCTTACTACGGGAGGGAGATCCTCAGTCTCTTTGAGTCTGTCCATGAGAGACTGACTCAGACCTGCATGGTTAAGAGTGTCTGAGCATAAGATGATGCCGTCGTAATTGCTGAGATTGGGCAAAGTAAGTATGCTTCTAAGTCCCTCAGCGTGGAGCGGATTCTCGTCGGGAACGACACAGTTGCCGAAGATATCAAGGCTGTGCCCGCGTTCCTCGGCGATGCTCATTAGTCTTTTTATAATCGCTGACGAGAAGTCGCGATACATGTCTCCGATAAATGCGCAAATATACATATACGAATTCTCCCTGTTTATATATTATAATTTGGCACGACGAATAATAAAACCTTAGAAAACTCTTCCCTTACCCCCATAAATAACAGTTTATGGTAGGATGAAGAGTATAAACAGGGGGTATCTTATGGAACTTGTCAGCGGCAGCAATCCTATTATTATGGCGGATGTACCCGATCCGGATGTTATCTTTGCAAACGGCGCCTATTACATGATTAATACCACGATGCATTTTATGCCGGGCGGAGAGATCTTAAGGTCTTACGATCTTATTAACTGGGAACATGCTTCCTACGTATTTGAACGCATCGACTCTACTCCCGCACAAAGGCTCGAAGGAGACCTTAATATTTACGGCAAAGGCATGTGGGCGGGATCTATCCGCTTTCACAAAAATACCTTCTATGTCGCCTTTTCCTGTAATGACACAAAGAAGACTTACCTCTACAGATCCGAAGATATAAACGGCCCCTGGAAGCGCAACTTAATTGAAGGGTTTTACTATGATATGTCCCTGCTTTTCGACGAGGACAGGGTTTACGTTGTTCACGGCAATACCGATATTTATCTTACCGAACTTAACGAAGAGCTTACGGCTCCTAAGGAAGGCAAAGAGGCAAGGCTTATAGTAAAGGACAAAAACCCTAAGATATTGGGCTACGAAGGCTCGCATATATACAGGATTGGCGGCAGATACTATCTCTTTCTCATTCATTCTCTTCCCGATATGTGGAAGAGGGTAGAAGCCATGTATTCTGCTGATTCTCTTGAAGACGACTTTGTCGGAGGGGATATATTGTGTGCCTCTTTGGAAGACAGACCTGACGGTATCGCTCAGGGCGGTATTGTGCAGGGACCTGATCAAAAATACCATCTGGTCCTTTTCAGGGATAACGGTGCTCTGGGCAGGATTCCCATAGTAGTTCCCGTGACAAAGACAGAAGACGGGTTTATTCCGGAAGAACCTTCTGTACTGATTGAGAATATTTCTTTAAGGCCGGGCTATGAATATAAGCCTTTGGCGGGAAGCGATGATTTTAAAGAGGATTCGGATAAGGAGAGCTTTGGCTTTAAAAGCATTTGGCAGTTCAACCACGAGCCTGAACTCAGCCTTATAAGACGTGACTTTGAAGAGGGGAAGGTATTCGTAAAGACCGGCAAGGTGGTTTCCAAAGCTACCGCTGCCGTCAACACACTGACACAAAGGACGATGGGACCTGAGTGCAGTGCTGAAGTCAGTGTAGATGCCTCCGCTCTTAATGAAGGAGATACGGCAGGACTTATGCTTCTTCAGGGGAAGTATTCGTATGCCGGAATCAGGCTCAAGGGCGGTAAATACTATGCCGTAATGAATGAAGGGGAAGAGACGACAGAAGAGATTGAAGTCGGCAGCAGCATAAGACTTCGCGCAGACTGCAGCTTCAAAGACGGTATTGATGAAGTGAGATTCTCTGTCTTAACTTCAGGCGGCTACGTTCCTCTGGGACGCCCTTTCCATATGGAATTTACTCTGGAACATTTTACGGGAGCAAGGTTTGCTTTGTTTATTTATTCGAAGGAACAGGCGGGAGGCGAAGCGGGCTTTTCCGACTTCGTTTACGGCAGGTCATAAGGTCCTTTTAAGAACGCTTATTTTGCCTTCGGTTTCTTCCAGAATCATGTAGGATCCCGCTTTGAGTGCACCGGGATTAAGGAAGAGCATCCCGTACTTCTCTTCGCTTACAAAGCTATGTATATGGCCGAATATAACAATGTTACAGCCGTTTTCTGAGGCGACATAAGACATCAAATCTTCTCTTGCGGCGTATCTGTGGCCGTGTAAAAGAAGAGCCTTGTTTTGTTCTCCTATCGGGACTGTCGTAAGCTCGCGAAGTTTGGTCTTAGCCGGCAGGTAAGAATCGCAGTTTCCCGCTACGGCATAGATGGAGCAGTCTTTATTACTGCTTCTCATCAGCAGCTCTGCAAGAAGGGAAGGGTCCAGCTCGAGATCTCCTGCAACAATAACGGCAGATAGATTCTCTTCAACATTTATCGCTTTGTCGAAAAGATCTTTTCTGCCGTGTATGTCAGAACAAATCAGGTACTTTGTCATCTGGGAGCTTCGCCTCTTGTAGCCTTCTTTGCTTTCTTCTCAAGGTACATGGCCTTGTCAGCTTTATTCATGGCTTCAAGGAGATTATTCCACTCGCTTACTTCGCTCGTACCGATGCTGGCACTGTAGCTGTATTCTTTATCACTGCTTGCATTGGCATCTTTTATGTTGGCCCTGAGGGTGCGTATAAACTGACCGACTCTTCCGGGATTATCGAGAATAAGTACAGCCTCGAATTCGTCACCGCCCATTCTTGCCGCAAACTCGTTGGGATTCAAAGCCTTAACGATGCACTCGGAGATAACCTTAATGGCCGTATCTCCTTCGGAGTGTCCGAAAGTATCGTTAATATACTTAAGGCCGTCCATATCGATACTTGCTACTGAGAGCGGATGTTTTTTGCTGACACCGTTCTCGAAGAGAGCAGATATGTCTCTCTCGAATCCTCTTCTGTTGTAAAGACCCGTAAGTGAGTCCTTAACATAAAGATCCATGATATCTTCTGCCTCGAAAAGCCTGTTATAAAGCTGCATTCTGTTGAGGCTCTGTGAGAAGAGAACAAGAATGTACTCGAGTCTTTCATCTATGAACTGTTCAGCTTCGGAATCAAGATCGCAGATGCAGTAACCATATACTTCGTTCTTGTAATGAACGGGAAGGTAAAGTCTTATTATGTGATCCTTTTGCAGGTACTGCTCGGGAAGCAGTTCGGAATTCGTGAAAGGAATATTACATCTGACACAGTCTCCTCCGTCAGCGAAATATCCTACCAGTTCACGGTTGTTCTCTTTGAACTCACAAAGGTATACGGATGTAAACTGCTTAAGGTCCTTCAGCGATTCAAGTGTCAGTCCTACGGAAGTATCGTATGACAATGCGTCTTCGTACTCTGTATTAAGGAGAATGAAGGATCTGGTTCTGTCAGTATTGGTCTTCTTAACGAAAGCAAGTTCGCGATAACCTTCGTAGATATCACGATTGGACATCGCTGCGTCTGTACTCTCACGAGGGATAAGCCTTCCGGGAACGTTGATATAAAAATCTACTTCCTCACCGGCTACTATTCTCTCCAAAGTATCGATTGCCGTATCGGCAAGAATATCCTCGGCAATGTCTGAAGTTGTAAGTGAAGGAATATGTACTTCCGATGTCTCAAAATTATCTATACCGGTCATCATGGTGTCGCCGGGAATAGAGAAGCCGCGGTAGATGAGTTCATCCATCAAAGCCAGCGCCATATAGTCGTTGGAGCATATGATGGCTTTGGGCAATGTATTGTCGGGTCTTATGAAGAAATCAGCCTGCTGAGGACCCTGATCAATCCAGTAATTGCCGTGGAAAATAAGATCTTTGCGAACTTCGAATCCTGCCTCGTGTATCGCGTCTACGAAGCCTGAGAGACGCTCTGTGGAATCGGCCAAATCGTCACGACCGGTTACGAATCCGATATCGTTGGTTTTGAGCTTGGATATTACATGCTCGGCTACGTCGTGCATTATCTGTCTGTTATCAGGAACTACATTATAAAAGCCTGTCTCGTCCGAACGGATATTAACAACAGGAGGTAGGTTCTCCGAAGACACAAGATTATCTACGAGTTCCTTACTTAATCCTGCGTGGTTAAGTGTATCGGAACAGAGAATGATACCGTCGTACTCATTGAGATTGGGTAGCATAAGAATGCTCTTAAGGCCCTCGGCGTGGAGGGGGTTCTCGTTAGGGACGGAGCAGTTGCCGAATATGCTGATCTGGTGCCCGTGTTCCTTGGCTCTCGTCTGAAGAGCGAGGATAATTGCAGCCGAATAATCACGATACATATCACCGATGAAAGCACAAATCTTCATGTGTTGCCTCCCTGTACGCTTCTTTGGATAATGTCAGTATACAAGAGAAAAGTAGCCAAAATGTTAATAGAATTTTAAGAGTTCCAAACTTTGCAAAAATGCAAAAAGCAATATCTGCAAAGAGTTTTGCGAGGGGGTAAATAAACGTGGCAAAACTATGTGAATCGTTAAAATACAGTGCTTTGCGCTGGAAAATACTTTGCTTGTGTACTAATATAAGTACAGCAACATTTGCATAATTTGGGCATGTTGTATAAAATGTTATATTGAAAATATCCAAAATTGGGCATCGTAACTTCTCCTCTTCTTGGATAATATGACGATGTGAATACTTTTAGGATAATGGAGGAACTATGAGATACATAGGTGTTGACCTCGGTACATCTGCGGTTAAGCTCTTGCTCATGACAGGCGAGGGACAGATCCTTAAGATCGTATCAAGAGAGTATCCTGTCAGCTTCCCCAAGAACGGTTGGTCCGAGCAGGATCCCGAAGATTGGTACAAGCAGACAGTTGACGGAATCAAAGAATTGGTAGCATCCACAGGCGATGGCGAGATTGCAGGTATTTCTGTAGCCGGCCAGATGCACGGACTGGTTACATTGGACAGCGATGACAAGGTCATCAGAAAGGCTATCCTTTGGAACGACGGAAGATCCCAGGAAGAGTCTGATTACCTTAACAATGAGATCGGCAAGCGTAAGATTACTGAACTTACAGGTAATATCTCTTATGCGGGCTTTACTGCTCCCAAGATTCTCTGGATGCAGAAGAACGAGCCTGAGAACTTCAAGCGTATCAGCAAGATAATGCTTCCTAAGGATTATCTTACTTATATGTTTACAGGTGTTTGTGCTTCGGATCCTTCCGATGCATCAGGAACACTTTTCTACGATGTAAAGAACAGATGCTGGTCTAAGGAAATGTGCGATATCTTAGGTATCACAGAGGCTCAGCTTCCCAAGGTATTCGAGAGCTATGAGAAGGTCGGCGAAGTTAAGCCCGAGCTTTGCAAGGAACTCGGTATCACAAGTACATGTATAGTAGCTGCAGGTGCAGGCGATAATGCCGGTGCTGCAGTAGGTATGGGTATCGTCGGAGAAGGCAAGTGCAATATCTCCCTCGGAACATCCGGTACAGTATTTATCAGCTCGAACTCCTTCAGCGAGGACTTCGAGAATCACCTTCACTCATTTGCTCACTCTGACGGAGCTTATCACGTAATGGGCTGTATCTTAAGCGCAGCTTCCTGCAATAAGTGGTGGCTTGAAGAGATCTGTGAGACAAATGACTACGGAAGAGAAGGCGGACTTATCAAGGAAGATAACCTCGGTAAGAACAGAATTTATTTCCTTCCTTATCTTATGGGTGAGAGATCTCCTATCAATGACACTGATGCAAGATCCGCATTTGTCGGAATGAGCATGGATACATCCAGAGGCGAGATGACTCAGGCTGTATACGAGGGCGTTTCTTTTGCACTTCGTGATTGTCTTGAGGCAGCTAAGGAGATGGGCATCGATGTTAAGGAATCCTGCGTTTGCGGCGGTGGTTCCAAGAGCAAGATTTGGCTCAAGATCCTTTCTAATATCCTCGGTATCAGACTCAGCCAGACTGACAATACTGAAGGTCCTTCATTCGGTGCTGCAATCCTTGCAAGCGTTGCAAACGGTGAGTATGCCGATGTTGCTGAGGCTTGCTCCAAGCTCATCAAGGTTACACAGAGTGTAGATCCCGATGCTGAGCAGGTTAAGCTTTATGAAGAGAGATATGCTGAATATAAGAAGATATATCCCGCTCTTAAAGAAACATATGCGTTTATCGCCGGAAGGAGAGACTGATGAACATCATTAATGCAGAAGACAAGCGTTTCAGAAATTACGGCAGACTTATCACGGAAGTTGACTTTGCTCCCATCGTTGAAGCAATGGAGTCAATGCCTATTCCCGAGGGCGTAGTATACGAGCCCGGCCTTGCTTCTTTGGAGTCTACAAGTGCTTACGACAAGATCAGAGACATCTGCTACGGTGAGACAGATATTCAGATCGGTCACTGCAGCGGTAAGAATACTCTTCTTAACGCACTTGAGTATCACAGAAGTTCTGAAATCAACGTATTTGCTACAGACGCTATCCTTCTCCTCGGTAAGAGAGAGGATATCGAAGAGGACAACACATACGATACTTCCAAGGTAGAGGCTTTCTACTTCAAGAAGGGTATGGCTGCCGAGGTTTATGCAAATACTCTTCATTATGCACCCTGCTCCGCTAATCCCGAGGGCTTCAAGGTTGCAGTAGTTCTTCCCAAGGGAACAAATACAGAGCTTAAGATTAAGCATGCAGATGTTGCAGAAGGCAACAAGAGTGAAGATGCTCTTATCACAGCAGTTAACAAGTGGCTTATTGCTCACCCCGATGCTGCTGGCGAAGCTGGTCATTTCATGGGCCTTAAGGGCGAGAATCTTGACATCAGCAAGTAATCAGGCTTTTGGATTATTATTAAACAATTAAATTTTTGGCTTATTTAAGGAGGACACAAAAATGTTCAATGCACCTAAGGTAAAGATCGGTATCGTTGCAGTTAGCCGTGACTGTTTCCCGGAGTCTCTTTCCGTTAACAGAAGAAAGGCTCTTGTTGATGCTTACAAGGCTAAGTACGGCGAGGATGCTATCTATGAGTGCCCCGTTTGTATCGTTGAGAGTGAGATTCACATGAAGCAGGCTCTCGCTGATATCACAGCTGCAGGCTGTAACGCACTTTGCGTATACCTTGGTAACTTCGGTCCCGAGATTTCTGAGACAATGCTTGCTCAGCAGTTCAACGGTCCTGTTATGTTCTGCGCAGCAGCAGAGGAGACACAGGATAATCTTATCCAGGGCAGAGGCGACGCTTACTGCGGTATGCTTAATGCTTCTTACAACCTTAAGCTTCGTGGCGTTAAGGCTTACATCCCTGAGTATCCCGTTGGAACAGCAGCTGAGTGCGCTGACATGATCCACGAGTTCGAGCCTATCGCAAGAGCTCTCGTAGGACTTAAGGGTCTTAAGATCATCGGTTTTGGTCCCCGTCCTCTTAACTTCATGGCTTGTAACGCTCCTATCCAGCAGCTTTTCAACCTTGGTGTTGAGATTGAAGAGAACTCAGAGCTTGACCTCTTCGAGTCCTTCAAGAATCACGAGGGTGACGAGAGAATCCCTGCTAAGATTAAGGAAATGGAAGCAGAGCTTGGTGCCGGTAACCAGAAGCCTGAAATCCTTCCTAAGCTTGCTCAGTACGAGCTCACACTTCTTGACTGGGTTGAGGCTCACAAGGGTTCAGCTGAGTATGTTGCAATCGCCGGTAAGTGCTGGCCTGCATTCCAGACACAGTTCGGTTTCGTTCCTTGCTATGTAAACAGCCGTCTTACAGGTATGGGTATTCCTGTATCTTGCGAGGTTGATATCTACGGTGCTCTTTCTGAGTTCATCGGTTACTGTGTATCCGAGGATGCTGTTACACTCCTCGACATCAACAACTCTGTACCTGCTGATATGTACGACGAGTCCATCAAGGGCAAGTTCAACTACAAGCACACAGATACATTCATGGGCTTCCACTGTGGTAACACATGCTCCAGAAAGCTTTCTGCTTGCTCAATGAAGTATCAGCTCATCATGGCTAGAGCACTTCCTGAGGAAGTTACACAGGGTACACTTGAGGGTGATATCGTTCCCGGTGACATCACATTCTTCAGACTTCAGTCCACAGCTGACGCTAAGCTTCGTGCTTATGTTGCAGAGGGTGAGGTTCTTCCTGTAGCTACTAAGTCATTTGGTGCTATCGGTATCTTCGCTATCCCTGAGATGGGCAGATTCTATCGTCACGTTCTTATCCAGAACAACTTCCCTCACCACGGTGCTGTTGCATTCGGTCACTACGGTAAGGCAATCTACGAGATCTTCAAGTATTTGGGCCTTGAGGGAACAGACCTTGGATACAACCGTCCTGCTGGTAACCTCTATCCTACAGAGAACCCTTTTGCTTGATTCATACCAGGTAAGTTGAAAAATAATAATTAAAGGTAGCATTATGACAGACAACGAACTTAAAACAATGGCGGCTCAGGTCCGCGAAGGTATTGTCACTGCTGTTTACAGCGCCGCTTCGGGTCACCCGGGCGGATCGCTGTCCGCAGCTGACGTCTATACATATCTCTTCTTCGAGGAGATGAACATTGATCCCAAGAACCCCAGAGATCCCAAGCGTGACAGATTCGTTCTTTCCAAGGGACACACATCTCCCGGATACTATTCTGCACTCGCTCACAGAGGTTTCTTCCCTGTTGAGGATCTTAAGACATTCAGAAAGCTTGGCTCATATCTTCAGGGTCACCCTTGCATGAATGAGACTCCCGGTGTAGACATGAGCTCCGGTTCACTTGGTCAGGGTCTTTCAGCTGCAACAGGTATGGCTCTTGCAGGCAAGCTTAAGGGAGAGGATTACAGAGTATATTCTCTTCTTGGTGACGGTGAGATTCAGGAAGGTCAGATCTGGGAAGCTGCAATGTTCGCAGGTGCTCACAATCTTGATAATCTTTGTGTTGTTGTTGATAACAACAATCTTCAGATTGATGGTTGTGTAGCAGATGTATGTAACATCTATCCTATCGACAAGAAGTTCGAAGCATTCAACTTCAACGTAATCAACATTGACGGTCATGATTTTGCACAGATCAGAGATGCTTTTGCAAAGGCTCGTGAGACAAAGGGTAAGCCTACAGCAATCATCATGAAGACCATCAAGGGTAAGGGCGTTTCTTTCATGGAAGATAACGCAGGATGGCACGGCAAGGCTCCTAATGCTGAAGAGTTTGAGAAGGCAATTGCCGAGATTAGATCTGCAATCTGAGTGGAGGAATTAGACCAACATGAGTAATGATATTGTTAAAATAGCAACAAGAGAGAGCTACGGAAATGCTCTGGCTGAGCTCGGTGAAGAATTCAAGGATTTCCTTGTACTCGATGCTGACCTCGCAGGTGCAACAAAGACTTCCGTATTCAAGAAGAAGTTCCCCGACAGACATATCGATTGTGGTATTGCAGAGGCTAACATGACAGGCATCGCTGCTGGTATCGCTACAACAGGCACTCCCGTGTTCATTTCATCTTTCGCTATGTTCGCTGCAGGACGTAACTTCGAGCAGGTAAGAAACTCCATCGGTTATCCTCACCTTAACGTAAAGATCGGTGCTACACACGCCGGTGTTACAGTTGGTGAAGACGGTGCTACACACCAGTGCCTTGAGGATCTCGCTCTTATGAGAGTTATCCCCGGCATGACAGTAATCGTACCTTCCGATGATACAGAGGCTAAGGCAGCTGTACGTGCTGCTCTTCTTAAGGACGGTCCCGTTTACATGAGATTCGGACGTGCAGCAGTACCCGTTATTAACGATCCTGCTTCATATGATTTCGAGATCGGTAAGGCTGTTAAGCTTAAAGAGGGTAAGGACATTTCAATCTTCGCTTGCGGCGTATGTGTAGCTGAAGCACTTGAGGCAGCTAAGCTCCTTGAGGCTGACGGAATCAGCGCTGAAGTAATCAATGTTCATACAATCAAGCCTCTTGATGAGGAGACAATCATCGCTTCAGCTTCCAAGACAGGAAAGGTATTTACTGTTGAGGAGCATTCAGTTATCGGTGGTCTCGGAAGTGCAGTAGCAGAATGCCTCACATCCGCAGACCTTCCTAATAACACAAAGATCACAAGAATAGGTGTGAACGATGAGTTCGGTCAGTCAGGTAAGGCTGCTGAGCTTCTTAAGTTCTATAAGCTTGACGCGCAGAGCATTTACGAGCGCATTAAGAATTCTTAAGACACTACCTTCCTCTTCTTATCCATAGTAAACCGCCGGCGCCTGTATATCAGACGTCGGCGGTTTGTATTTGCTTAAAAAATATATTTGTTAGGAATTATCAGTCTTCTTCAATTTCCTGCTTGGGAATGTAGGGAAGAAAGATTCTTCTTAAGAAGAAGGAACAAATCAATGCAACCACTGAACAGCCCATGAAGAGCATCAGGCTGAGAAGTACAACGGAACCAACATCAAAAACAATAAGAAGGCCGAATACGGCTGCGTGAAGGACGAAGATGAATATAGTTGTAGGAAGGTGTCCAAGAGCAAGAAGGAATGCATTCTTCACAATAACCTTCAAAGGGTCGTCACACAGTGCCATAAGAGGAAAAGCATAGCTTCCGAGACAGAATCCGAGGAAAAGGAAGAGCATGGGAGGAATCATCATCCAGAATGCTGTTCCTTCAAGTCCTGCCCATATAAGGAATACACTAGCTGACATAATGACAGTAAGGAGAAGAAGAGGGAGCCAGAGCAGAGTGCCTCGCTTGATATTTTTAAATAAAGTCTTATAGAAATCAGACAACAAGAATACTTCTTCACCGTCAACTATCTCGAAAGTTATCTTATATAGCGCGGGGAGTGCTGTACCGATAGTGACAATAGGAATAGATGTAATTAAAAATAAAATATTAGCTACAATGAGATTAAATATAGCCGTCAGGAATCTCATACCCGGGCTGGTCGATTTTAATAGATCATGCATAACAATTGCTTCCTGTTAATTTTGTAAGCAGATTATACATTAATATGACAAAAATCATCAAAAAAAAGGGGCTGAATTAGTGCAAAGTGCAAAACTTAGCAAGATATGTATAAAAGTGAGCAATATTGGTAAAGAAATGTTGGTAGGTTTTGGGTATGATTGCGGTGTAAATACTAATTTCCGGCCGGATTTTAGTCAAACTACACAATGCGTAAGCAGAAAAACTAACATTCCAACAAATCAGGAGGAAAAACTATGAAGAAATTTGTGGCAGGTATGCTCTGTTTCTGTATGATGGCAGCTGTTGCTACAGCTTGTTCAGACAACAACACAGGCGATAGCAATGCTACTACAGCAGCAACTCAGGGTAACGATGGCGGTAATGTTGACGAGACAACAGCTAACCCCGAGGATGAAGGTAAGACAGTTATCAACCTTTATGCTTTCACTGAGGAAGTTCCTACGATGGTTCAGTGTTACCT
Organism: Saccharofermentans sp.; assembly: GCA_024403655.1. Lineage (GTDB taxonomy): Bacteria > Bacillota > Clostridia > Saccharofermentanales > Saccharofermentanaceae > Saccharofermentans. Next base: position 27,547 of record JAKSRK010000014.1, read on the forward strand.
TGACACACATCCTGACTTCGCTGCTCAGTACACAATTAACAAGACAGTAATCCCTACAACAGACGGTCAGTATCAGCCCGCTCTTGACCAGGCTCTCCTTAACGGCGGCGCAGATGCACCTGATATGTATGTTTGTGAGGAAGCATTCATCATCAAGTACACACAGGGTGACATGTCTTCTTATGCAGCTCCTTATGCAGATCTTGGTATCGACATTGACGCTGCTATCGAAGAAGCACAGATCGCTCCTTACACAATCGACTGCGGTACTAACCCTGACGGTGATGTAGTTGCACTTGGTTACCAGACAACTGGTGGTGCTTTCATCTATAGAAGATCAATCGCTAATGATGTATTCGGTACAGACGATCCTGAAGCAATCGCAGAGCAGATCGGTGCTGGTTCAAACAGCTGGGACGCTTTCTGGGATACAGCTGATGAGCTCGCTTCTAACGACATCGCAATCGTTTCATCTATCGGTGATATGTGGAACGTAGTTAAGCATCAGCCCGGTACATCTTCTTGGGTTGTAGACGATGCTCTTAACATCGATCCTAACAGAGAGTCTTTCCTTGACCTCGCTAAGACACTTATCGACAACGGCTACTGCAACGATACATCTGCTTGGCAGGATGCTTGGTTCGCAGACATGGCTGGTATCGGTGAGAAGCCCGTATTCGGTTTCTTCGGACCTGCTTGGCTCGTTAACTACACAATCGCACCTCACGCTGGTGGTACAGAAGCACCTGAGGATGGTGACTTCACACAGGGTAACACATATGGTGACTGGGCTGTTTGTCAGTCTCCTGTAGGCTTCTTCTGGGGCGGTTCTTGGGTTCTTGGTAACACAAATTCCGATAAGAAGGAAGCTGTTGGCCAGATCATCGAGTGGATCACACTTGACTGCTCTACAACAGGTCTCCAGTATTACTGGGCTAACGGTATGATCAACACAGATCACTACGCTGAGGATGGATTGCAGCCTGAGGGCACATACACATCTGACTCTGTAGCATCTGCAGTAGTTATGGCTATGTCTGATGGATCTTCTGACTTCCTTGCAGGTCAGAACATGTTCGAAGTATTCACACCTGCTAACGAGTTCGCTTCTGGTGAAGGTATGACACAGTATGATGAGTCTATCAACTCAGAGTGGCAGAATCAGGTTGGTTACTACGCTCACGGTGAGAAGGATCGTGACGCAGCTATCGCTGACTTCGAGACATTCGTATCTGAGAACCTTGGTCTCTGATAACTACTATTTAAAGATTGATTATTAATGCGGCGCTTACGCGTAGTTTAATCATCTAATTACAGCAAGGGGCGGCCTCGGAGTTGCCGAGAGCCGCCCTCTTGTTGTCTTTAAAACAAAAACACAACTAAACGAGGCGGGTGTTTATGGGCAAGAAAACAATCAGCTATGCAAAATGGGGCTACATCTTCTCAATTCCCTTCGTAGTCGCTTTTGCACTTTTTACGTTATATCCCATCATCTACACAGTCTTCATCGCGTTCACTGATCTTAAGGGTGCTAACAACACAACTCCGCACCTTCTTACCGGTGATCTCCTGAAGAATTTCAAAGATGTCATGGCGACACAGCAGTTCAAAATATCTTTCGGTAATACCTGGAAGATTTGGATGATGAACTTTATTCCCCAGATGGGACTTGCACTTATCTTGACAGCATGGTTCACAGATAACAGAAGCAAGATCAAAGGGCAGGGACTTTTCAAAGTCGCATTCTATATGCCCAACATTATTACAGCAGCTACAGTAGCCATCATGTTCAACTCATTCTTTGGCTATCCTATAGGTCCTGTAAACGACATTTTGATGAGATTCCACATTGTGGATACAGCTCAGAATTTCTTAATTAAGAAGTCAAATGGTCAGGGTATCGTAGCTTTCATTCAGTTCTGGATGTGGTTCGGTTACACAATGATCACGTTGATATCAGGTGTTATCGGTATTGATCCTTCAATATTCGAGGCAGCCGAGATGGATGGCGCTAACAGAATTCAGACATTCCTCTTTGTAACAATCCCTTGTATCAGATCAATCTTGTTGTTCTCACTTGTAACTTCCCTTATCGGTGGTCTCAACATGTTCGATATTCCTTATCTGTTCCTCAAGGGCGGACCCGATAACGCTACACTTACAACAAACGTATTCATTTACAATCAGGCATTCTCCGGCGCTTACCTTTATAACAGAGCCGCAGCAGCCAGCTTGATTATGTTGCTTATCATCGTCTTCTTCTCATCTATTCTCTTCTACGTTATGCGTGACAGAGATGCAGCTAAGGCTAAGAAGCTTCGTAAGCAGGCAATCAAACAAGCTAAACTTAAGGCTAAGGAGGTGGCTTAAATGGCAGAAGTTACAGCTCCTGCAAAGGTAAAAAAGCCTTCCGCAATCAATAAGAGAAAGAACCCTATATATATGGCTTTCATATATGTTATTTGTATCTTCCTTCTTATCATCTGCTTGTTCCCGTTCTGGCTCCTTCTTGTAAACGCAACAAGATCTTCAATTGAGATTCAGACACATGCTGTTGCACTTATTCCCTCAAAGTACCTTCAGAATAATATGAACGTATTCAAGGGTAAGGACTTCAACGTACTTGTAGGTTTCAAGAACTCCTTGATAATCTCAGCAAGTGCAACAATTCTTGCAGTATATTTCTCCTCACTTACAGCATATGCTCTTACAGCTTATGAGTGGAAGTTGAGAGACGGATTCTTCGGATTTATCATGGGTGTCATGATGATCCCCGGTCAGGTTACAGCAATCGGTTTCTATCAGATGTGCTATAAGCTTCATCTTACAAACAACCAACTTATGCTTATCCTTCCTTCAATCGCTGCTCCTATGATGGTATTCTTCATGAGACAGTATCTTCAGGCTTCACTTTCAATGGAAATCGTTGAGTCTGCAAGAGTTGACGGAGCCGGTGAGTTCTACACATTCAATATGATAGTTCTTCCTATCATGAAGCCGGCTATGGCTACACAGGCTATCTTCTCTTTCGTAGGAGCTTGGAATAACCTCTTTACTCCTATGATCCTTCTTACAAAGAATGAGTATAAGACAATGCCTGTAATGGTTTCACTTCTTAAGGGTGATATTTACAGAACAGAGTATGGTGCTATCTACCTTGGACTCTTCCTTACAGTATTACCTCTTATCATTATCTACCTCTTACTCGCTAGATACATCGTTGCCGGTGTTGCTCTTGGTGCCGTAAAGGGTTGATCGAAGATTACATTCGAAACAAGAACGCGGAAGGTTTTCCTTCCGCGTTTTTCTTTGTCTGAAAAAATATTAGGGATAACGATAATGTTAAAGTCTGGACTGCCTCATCTGTTGTCTGTACTTTGAAGGAGTACAGTTGGCATGAGCAGAGAAAGATCTTGTGAATGTAGACTGATTGGTAAAGCCGCACATTCTTCCAACTTCGGTAATCGAAAGGCTGTCATCTTCAAGAAGCGTCTTCGCAGCTATGATTCTTCTGTGGCACAGATAGTCATAAAAGGAAGAGTTGGTGAATTCTTTGAAGAGTCTTGCGAAGTGGAACTTGGAGAAGCCGACGAAGGTAGCAGCATATTCAAGGCTTATATTATCCATGTAGTGGGTGTTGATATAAGCGATAAGGCTTCTGAACTTATAGAAGTTCTTGTGCTGCTTGTCGTTAGTGAAGTTGACCAGCTTAAGGGAAGACTCATCCTGTGCAAGAATCGCAAATACTTCAGTGAGACGTGAGAATATGGACATCTCGTATACCTTGCCCATGTAGTTAAAGTAGATTTCCACTATCTCAAGGAAAAGGTTATATATCTTCTTATAAGTATCAGGATGCGTAATAGAGTTAATAAGCTGCGGTTCCTTAAGGAATTCTGCTAAGTCATCGTAGTCGTACATTCTTTTAAGGAAGTCCATTTCGAAGAGAAATACGAATCTCTTTCCTTCGGAGTCGCACTCTACTTCGTGCGGAATACTCGGCGGTATTATTAGAATATCTCCGCAGTTCAGATGGAATCTTCTTCCGTCAGCAATATACTTATAGCCATTCTCCACAGGAATAACTACTTCAGCGGCAGTGTGGCTGTGCTTGGCATAAGATTCTACCTGGAAGTTGTACCAGATTCTGATATTACAGTTAGGTGCGAAGATTATGTCCTCAACCTCATCGATAATGGTTCTTTTTACAAAGTCTCGTATAGGTTGGTTATAACTTCTGTCGGGATCGAATTCCATAATTAAGCCCCTTATTTGAGAATAATTGAATTATTACCGAATACAGCAATATATGTCAACAACAGAGCAATAATTGTTAATCACTCATTCCGCTATTTTTTGTAAAATTATAAAGATAATTCAATAAGCGAGGTCTTGTGTATGGATAGACAAAAAGCATTGGCAAAAGCCACAGAACTTGTAGATCAGATGACCACTGAAGAGATGATATCTCAGCTCAGATACGATGCACCCGCTATAGAAAGGCTCGGCATCCCTGAGTATAACTGGTGGAACGAAGGACTCCACGGAGTAGCAAGAGCAGGAACGGCAACAATGTTCCCTCAGGCAATCGGTCTTGGTGCTTCCTGGGATAAGGAACTCTTAGGGCAGGTCGGTGAAGTTATAGCCGAAGAGGGAAGAGCTAAGTACAATGCTTTCTCCAAGCAGGAAGACAGAGACATATATAAGGGACTTACTTACTGGTCTCCTAACGTTAACCTTTTCCGTGACCCAAGGTGGGGAAGAGGACAGGAAACTTACGGTGAGGATCCTGTTCTTATATCAGAGCTTGCAATACCTTTCATTAAGGGTCTGCAGGGCGATGGTGAGCACATGAAGCTCGCAGCATGCGCAAAGCATTTCGCAGTGCATTCAGGTCCTGAAGCATTAAGACACAGCTTCGATGCAAAGGCCTCCAAGAAGGATATGTATGAGACATATCTTCCTCAGTTCGAAGCCTGCGTAAAGGAAGCAAAAGTAGAGTCTGTAATGGGTGCTTACAACAGAGTAAACGGCCAGCCTGCATGTGCACAGGACTACCTCATGAACGATGTATTAAGAGGAGACTGGGGCTTTGAAGGACACTACGTATCCGACTGCTGGGCACTCAGAGATTTCCACGAGAATCACAGAGTAACGAAATGCATGGAGGACAGTGCAGCACTTGCAATCAACACAGGCTGTGACCTCAACTGCGGCTGCACATACCTTGTACTCGACAAGGCAGTAAAGCAGGGTAAGGTAAAGAAGGAGACAGTAAGACAGGCTGCAATCAGACTCTTTACTACAAGATTCCTCTTAGGCCTCTTCGAAGAGACAGAGTTCGACAATATCCCTTACTCTAAGGTTGAGTGTAAGGAGCACCTTGCTCTCTCAGCTAAGGCTGCAGCAGAGTCTGTAGTTCTTCTTAAGAACGACAATATTCTTCCCATAGACCAGAATAAGTACAAGACAATCGCTGTAATCGGTCCTAACGCAGACAGCCGTAAGGCACTTGAGGGTAACTACCACGGAACAACTTCTGAGCATATCACTGTAATTGAAGGTATCCGCAGAGCTATGCCCGATACAAGAATTCTCTACTCAGAGGGCTGCGACATCATAGACAAGAAGCCTGATTTCCTTGCAAGAGAATTTAACAGAATCTCTGAAGCAGTTGCTGCAACAATCAACTCTGATATGGCTATTCTTGTTCTCGGTCTTAACGAGAATCTCGAAGGTGAAGAGGGAGATACAGGTAATCAGTTCGCATCCGGCGATAAGATTGACCTTCAGATTCCTCCTACGCAGAGAGTTCTTTGCGAGAAGGTTTATGAGGCAGCTAAGGAGAAGGATATCCCCGTTATCGTAATCATGATGACAGGTAGTGCAATGGACATGAGAGATGCAGAGAAGAATTCCAAGGCTATCCTGCAGGCATGGTATCCCGGAGCTCTCGGCGGATATGAGATTGGAAAGATATTAACAGGTGAGGTAAATCCTTCTGCCAAGCTTCCTGTTACAGTCTATAACTCTACAGAGGATCTTCCTGAGTTCACAGACTACTCCATGAAGAACAGAACTTACAGATATATCGAGACAACACCTATGTATCCTTTCGGATATGGTCTTAACTACAGTGACATCAAGATCGCTGCAGCAAACGCAGGCGATAAGGATTTTGCTTCTGCTTCCAAGGAAGGCATTAAGATTCAGGTTGAACTTACAAACGATTCCAAGATTGACGGTGAAGAAGTAGTTCAGATTTATGTTAAGAACGATGATTCTAACGAGACAATGCATCCTCACCTTGCAGCTTTTGAGAGAGTTGCTGTAGCAGCAGGTGCTAAGGCTACAGTTGAGATCGAAGTTCCCGCTTCTTCATTTACTACAGTAGACGATGAGGGAATCAGAGCAGTAAGAGCTGCATCTGCAGAGATTTTTGTAGGTCTTGGTCAGCCTGATGACAGAACTAAGGAATTAACAGGCAAAGATTCAATTGCAATCAAGATCTGATAAACGGAGGATAAATATGTCAGAGACATTGGTACTTAAGGGCAACGGAAACATCAAGTCAGCAACGGTAACTAACTTCGGCGCTTCTCTCATGAAGCTTGAGGTTCAGGATAAGGACGGTAAGGTAAGAGACCTTGTATTGGGATTCGACGAGGCTTCGGATTATGTTAATAATCCCGCTTTCTTCGGCGTTGTAGTAGGCCCCATCGCTAACCGTACAGCAAATGCTAAGTTCGATCTTAACGGTGAGATTTACGATATGGAAGTAAATGAGGGTGTTAATAACCTCCATACAAGCTTTGATGCAGGTATGCATAAGAAGGATTTTGATATTGAGGAGCAGACAGAGTCTTCAGTTACTTTCCGTTATCAGGTAAAGGATATGGAAGACGGCTTCCCCGGCAACCGTAAGATGCATATCAAGTATGAGATTGACGGAGATACCTTCCGCCTCACATACACAATCGATACGGACAAGGATACTGTTTATAATCCTACTAACCACAGCTACTTTAACCTTAACGGCAACGAGTCAGGTAAGATCTTCGGTCACGAAGTAAAGCTCTATGCTGATTCTTATACGGCTATCGATGACGGACTTATCCCCACAGGTGAATTCGTTGACATCAAGGGTAGCGATTACGACTATTCTTCCTGCAAGGTATTCGATGCTTCAAGTGCTCCCGTAGACCATAACTTCCGTCTCTCGAAGGGTGACAAGTTCGGTCCCTGTGCAGAAGTTTATTCAAAGGAATCCGGAATCAAGATGAGTGTATCTTCAGATCTTCCCGGCATCCAGATGTACACAGGTGAGAATATCCCTGACATCAAGGGTAAGAACGGCATTTCCTACAGCAGCTTCTGCGGTATTGCTCTTGAGACTCAGTGCTTCCCTAATTCCGTTAACGAAGGAATTAAGAACGATACATTCAAGCGTCCTGTAGTTAAGGCAGGCGAGAGCTTTAAGTCAGTAACCGAGTACAAGTTCGAAGTCTGATAACTGCTCTTAGATATACACTGATAATAAAATGCTCTGTTGTGATTGATAAGTCACAGCAGAGCATTTGTTATTACATGATTCCGGTCGGAATATAAAAGGCGTGACATAAGCCACGCCCTGATACTGGTGATACAGCTGATATATTGTTAATTACTTTTTCTTGCCTACCATGATTCTGCCTGCCAGTGAGAAAAGGGCATTGAAGGGGAAGGCGCGCAGGTCTTTGTCTGCTTCCTTGAGCTTCTCTCTTATCGGGATATTCTGAGGGCAGTGCTTCTCGCACTTACCGCAGCCGATACAAAGTGATGCTCCTGCCGGCTCCTTTCTGATGGCAACCATATGAAAGTAGTTCTCTCTTCCGGTAGCTTTACTTGCAGAATACATCTGGTTGTAACTCATGAAGATGGCCGGAATGTCAACTCCCTTGGGGCAGGGCATACAATACTTACATCCCGTACAGTTAACTTTGGTATTCTCGTAAATATATCCTTTTATCTTATTAATAAGACCGAACTCCGCTTCGCCGAAGGAGTTGCTCTTTGCTTCGGAGGCAATTCTGCAGTTCTCTTCAATCATGGGGATGTCGTTCATTCCGGACAGGACGCAGGTAACTTCTTCCTGATTCCAAAGCCATCTGAATGACCACTCGGCTGCACTCCATCCGTGAGAATCTGAAGCTATGGCATCCTTTGCCTTATCGGGGAGAAGATTAACAAGTCTTCCGCCTCTTAATGGCTCCATTATCATGACGGGGATACCCTTTGCCGCTGCGGCTCTTACACCTTCTTTGCCTGCCTGGGTTATCTCGTCCATGTAGTTATACTGAACAAGGCACATCTCCCAGTCGTAAGCGTTCAATATCTTAAGAAACATATCTGTATTGCCGTGGAAGGAGAAGCCTATATGTCTGATCTGACCTGAAGCTTTCTTCTCGGCAATCCAGTCTTCGATTCCGATCTTACAAAGATTCTCCCACTGGGCAATATCCGTCATATGGTGCATCAGGTAGTAATCGACATAGTCGGTGCGAAGTCTTTTAAGTTCTTCTTCAAAAAACTTATCAAGACCTGCCCTGCTCTTAACCATATACTGGGGGAGCTTGGTTGCAATCTTAATCTTGTCTCTTATGCCGTTCTTCTCGACAATTCTTCCGACTGCATCTTCACTTCCGGGGTAGATATAAGCAGTATCGAAATAATTGACGCCGAGCTCATAGGCACGCATTAATTCCTTCTCTGCCTTATCGAGATCAATCTTGTTGTTCTTAGTCGTGAAACGCATACAGCCGTAGCCGAGAAGTGAGATATTATCTTTTCTGTATTGCATAACAGGTCCCCTTTGATCTTTGTGTTATTATTATATATCAATGGAAAGACTCAAGTCGTCGGTTATATGGAGGAAATCATGGCAAAAAGTTCGCACGATATGACCAGAGGAAATATCCTGATTCATATCATCAGATATGCCATCCCCATGATACTCGGCAACTATCTTCAGCTTACTTATAACCTGGCGGATTCTGTCATCATAAGTAAGTTCCTGGGAGAGAATTCCCTCGCGGCCTGTTCAGCGTCCAATCCTGTTATGACACTTATGATTCTGGGAGCTTCCGGACTTGGAATGGGAGCTTCAATCATCATGGCCCGCCTCTACGGAGGAAAGGAATACGGTAAGCTCAAAAGAGAATTCGCCAGTACCTTTCTGTTCGGAATAATATTCTCCATGGCGGTATTTATCACGGGCTTTATTTTGGCCGATAAGATTCTTATCTGGATTAATACTCCGGCGGAGATATTAAAGGAAGCATCACTATACTTAAGAATAATGTTCGTAGGTTTCCTTTTTACTTTCCAGTACAACATCATGTCGCACTCCTTAAGGGGAATAGGCAACAGCTCAATGCCGGTTGTCTTCCTGGGTATATCATGCGGCTTAAATATCCTGATGGATCTTCTCTTTATTGCTGTTTTTAAAATGGGAGTAATGGGTGCAGGCCTTGCAACGGTAATCGCGGAGGCTATAAGTGTAGGAGCCTGTATGCTTTATATCTATGGAAGGGTTGATCTTCTTAAACTCACCACAAAGGATATGCATATAGACAGACCTCTTCTTAAGCAGACTCTGGCTTTAGGTTCTGTTACCGCTTTACAGCAGGCTGCTCAGCCCGTAGGCAAGATCTTCATTCAAAGTGCCATCAATGCTCAGGGAGTTATAACAATCGGTGCCTTTAATGCTGTATGCAGGGTAGACGACTTCGCCTGCATCCCGGCACAGAGTATAGGAAGCGGAATCATGACCTGTACTGCCCAGAACAGGGGTGCGGGAGATAAGAACAGAGTAAAGGCAGCAATAAGTAAGGGCCTTCTTGTAGCTCTTTGTTATTTTCCGATAATATTCACTCTTGTTATGCTTCTCAAAGGACCGCTGATGGTCTTCCTTACGCCTCCGGGTTCATTCGAGATGATCGCCATGGGCGTTGAGTACTTGTCCGTAAAAGCCTGGATATTCGTTCTGGCATGTATAGTTAATGCCATTCAGGGTTTTGCAAGAGGTGTCGGCAAGATGCATATCTCTCTAATATCTACAATTCTTCAGATAGGAATAAGAGCAATACTGGTATTTATATTCGTACCCCGCTTCGGTATTGTTGCAGAAGCTTATGCCTGCGCCATAGGCTGGATTATACAGGCTGTCTATGAGTACGGCTACTTCATCGTGACGAGAAAGAAGCTCGAAATGAGCATCGGTAAGCAGGGAGATTAACGAAGCCAATTCTGATTCATTAAAATAAATAAATGTCATAAATCTGATAGTATTGGCAATAGGTCAATTGTATTCTTGAAATATGGGTAAGAGGAGGAGGGTCCTCATGATATATTCTCTGCTTTTGGCTGTTATCGTGCTGGTCTGTATCTGACGGACTTCCCCTCATTTTTCCTATTTTGACCCCGCATATTGTGCTTACATCTATTGGCCGGAGGGACGTATTATGACTGATTTCACAGGTTTTAAACACGGAGTAAATCTCGGAGGATGGCTGTCGCAGTGCGATCATACTACTAAGCGCTACGATGAGTTTGTTACAAGGAAGGACATCGAAGTCATTAAGGGCTGGGGCCTTGATCATGTAAGAGTTCCCGTTGACTACGAGCTTGTAGAAGAGAATGACGGAAGCTACAAGGAAAAGGGCTTTGTTTACATAGATAATGTAATCTCCTGGTGCCGCGAGTACGGTCTTAACATGATTTTGGATCTTCATCGTACTTTTGGCTATTCCTTCTATGACGGCGATAACGAGCACGGCTTTTTTGACAGTGAGGAATATCAGGAGAGATTTTATAAGCTCTGGGAAAAGTTCGCAGAAAGATACGGCAAGAATTCCGACATGCTTGCTTTCGAGCTTCTTAATGAAGTTACAAAGAAGGAATACTGCGATACATGGAACGATATTTCCTATAAGTGTATAGAGAAGATAAGAAAGTATGCTCCCGACATTAAGATTCTGGTGGGAGGTTACTACAACAACAGTGTAGAAGCCGTAAAGGATATTGCAATGCCTTACGACGAGAATATCGTTTATAATTTCCACTGCTACGAGCCTCTTATCTTTACTCATCAGGGTGCACCCTGGATTCCTACCATGGATACTTCTTACAGAATTTCCGTTAAGGCTTCCTATAAGGAGATGGACGAAGGAAGCAGGAATAATATCGAGCAGGTAACAACCGGCTTTGCAGGCTATAGTGAGGATGCGGTTCTTGACGAGCAGTATTTTGAAGATATCTTCGCGGAAGCTATTGAAGTAGCAAAGCAAAGAGGTGTGAGCCTTTACTGCGGTGAGTATGGAGTTATTGACAGAGCTGCCCCCGAGGAGGCATTGAGCTGGTATAAGATTATCGGAAATGTCTTCAACAAGTTCGACATCGGAAGAGCAGCATGGAACTATAAGGAGATGGACTTCGGCCTCTCCGACAAGAGAATGGACGACGTAAGAGAAGATCTTATTAAGTACTTATAAAAGAGGAACTGCAGCTTAGTTCAGGAATTCTATTACTGCAGACAAAGCTTCAGTTCCGGCCTTACGACCGATATCATAGACTCTCTGCATCTGCAGGGGGTCTTTTTCTAATGCGCCGATATTAAGCGCTTCGGGAGGTCTTATTACAAATATCTCTCCGGCGTCTTCTTTGAGCTTAATATATGTGGTCTGCCCGTTATACATAAGATGGCGCCTTGCGATGGCATTTATAACTCCGGGGTACTTATGAAGAGATGCCTTAACGAGCGGCATCACCTTCTTGTAGCTGTGCTTAACGTAGTCTATGGGCTGCGTTAATATGACGACATTCCTGTCATATCCCTTCTCCTCCATGAACTTAAGGGGAATGGAATCCGTTATGCCGCCGTCGAGGAGGAATTTGTCTCCTATCCTGACCACTTTGGCAGCTAAAGGCATCGACGCGGAGGCTCTGATCCACTCGAGATCTTCGTAAGCACCGTCAGTAAGCAAATGGTAGACGGGCTCGCCCTTAACGCAGTCCGTAGCTACGGCATAGAACTCCATTGGATTCTTCGCGAAAGTCTCTGTGTCGAAAATATCAAGTTTGTCGGGAAGTTCGTGGTAGCAGAAATCTCCTCCGTAGAGATCTCCTGTAAGAAGGAGGGAGCGGTAAGACCTGTAGTGCCAGTTCCTGCAAAAACGCTTATTGTATCTGAGGGTTCTGCCCGGCTGATGCGACTTGAGATTAACCCCGAAGCAGGCACCGGCAGAGACACCGGCAGCACCGTCGAAAGTAATGCCGTTCTCCATAAAAACATCGAGCACGCCAGCGGTAAAAAGCCCGCGCATGGCTCCGCCTTCTAATACAAGTCCTTTACGCATGGAGGGATTGTATCACAAGGCCAGTCAGCTTGACAAAAGGGCTTTGGATAGTAAAATATGAAAATGATTCTCACTATTATATAAGGAGGCTGGAGAAATGGCATATAAGACGAAGCATAAAGAAGAACTTTTGTCTTATCTTAAATCCATTCCGGGCAAGCATGTAACTGCCGGAGATATATGCACAAGCATGAAGGCAGGCGGAAGTTCCATAGGAACTGCTACCGTATACAGGCAGCTCGAGAATCTTGTCTCCGAGGGTCTTATTAATAAATATGTTCTTGAAGAAGGCATGAGTGCCTGCTACGAATATATTCCTGAGCACGACCATCTTTGCAGGGAACACTGCTATCACTTAAAGTGCGAATCCTGCGGCAAGCTTATACATATGGAATGCGACGAAGTAGAAGGTCTCATGACACATATTAGTGCGCATCACGGATTTTGTGTAAATGCAAAAAGGACAGTCTTCTACGGTACATGTGAGGAGTGCGGTCATGGCGCTGATTAAGTGTAGCGATCTTACTTTGGGATACGAGAATATCGTCCTGGCTGAGCACCTGAATCTTGAAGTGAATTCGGGTGAATACTGGTGTATCACCGGTGAGAACGGAACAGGTAAATCCACCTTCATGAAGACTGTTCTCGGCTTAAGAAAGCCTCTTGCCGGAACTATCAGCTATGGCGACGGTCTTGAGAAGAATAATATCGGATATCTGCCTCAGCAGATGCAGTACCAGAAGGATTTCCCCGCTTCCGTAAACGAAGTTGTAATATCAGGCTTCCAGGGTAAGACGGGACTTAGGCCTTTTTATAACAAAGCCGAGAAGGAGCAGGCTCGAAGGAATATCGAGAAGTTCGGTCTGGCGGAGCTAGCCGACAGATGTTACCGTGAGCTCTCGGGCGGTCAGCAGCAGAGAGTTCTTCTTGCAAGAGCTTTGTGTGCCACAGGTAAGGTACTGCTTCTCGACGAGCCGGTAACCGGTCTTGATCCCAAAGTTACGGAAGAGTTCTACGAGCTTATTAAGAAGATTAACAGGGAAGACAATATTACCGTCATCATGATCTCACACGATCTTGAAGCATGCAGGAAGTATGCAACACACGTGCTTAATTTTGGAGAGAAAATCACAACGGAGGAGATAAAGCATGACTAAACTTATTAGCTACCTCCAATATCCTTTCGTGAGGAATGCTCTTATTGTCGGTGTGCTTATTGCCCTTTGCGCTTCGCTTCTTGGAGTTACTCTCGTACTTAAAAGGTTTTCTTTTATCGGCGACGGCTTGTCTCATGTTGCCTTCGGTGCCATATCCATAGCTGCCGTTGCAGGAATTACGAACGACACCCTCTTTACCATGATTGTGACCGTAGTATCTGCGGTGCTTATTCTCGGAGGGGGCAGATATGCAAAGATCAAGGGAGATGCTTCCATCGCCATGATTTCCGTCAGTGCGCTGGCGCTGGGCTATCTGCTGACAAATGTTTTCTCAACGTCGTCAAATGTCTCGGGTGATGTATGCAGTACCCTCTTCGGCTCGACTCTGATTCTTACCTTATCCCGCGCAGACGTTATCCTCTGCATCACGGTATCAATCGTGGTAGTAGCTCTTTTTATCTTCTTCTATAACAAGATATTCGCTGTTACTTTCGATGAGGATTTTGCCAGAGCAACAGGAACGAGAGCGGATGTTTATAATTACCTGATTGCCATAATAATTGCAGTTATTGTTGTACTTGCAATGAACCTTGTAGGCTCTCTTCTTATATCGGCGCTTGTTGTATTCCCGGCAATGTCGGCCATGAGAGTATTTAAGAGCTTTAAGAAGGTTACTATATGTTCCGCTGTTTTGTCTGTCATATGTGCCTTCAGCGGCATGGTAATAGCAATACTGGCAGGAACTCCCGTAGGCTCTACGATAGTAGTTACCGACATAGTGGCTTTTGTTCTTTTCTCGATTGTGGGAAAGATTACAGAAGGAAGAATCTGATAAGAATTAATGCAATAAAGAAGAGGTGACCCGGATTAATCGGATCACCTCTTTTGTAGTGTTATGGGACAATTATCGGATTAATACTGCTTTCTGCTTCTTACGTAGAATACGAAGCAGAGGGAAGCTGCAGCAAGTACGGCCACTCCGATTACGGCTGTGTGATTATTCTCTTCACCGGTATTGGCTACTCCTGAAGCGGGAGCGGGTGTAGGAGACTGAGCTGCAGATGTCTCTTCAGCAGAAGCTGAAGTTGTGGGATCAGCTGCTTCATTAGGTAATCTTGTTGCACCGAGTACTGCTGCCGAACTGTCTGAAGGAGCAGTAGTTGTTGTTGT
>JAKSRK010000015.1 GCA_024403655.1 Saccharofermentans sp.
TGGGTTAATAGATGCGGGATAAAATATTAATATGAGCAGCATGAATTACTATAAAACTCTGCAGGAGTACAAAAACAAGAATCAATATCTGGTCATGAACGAAGTGACCAGAGATATATGTCTGAAGAAAACCCTGACGGTCTATGACATTGAAGTTTTTGCATGGCTTAAGAGTCATCATCCGTCTCATACTCCTGAGATACTGGACTATTACGAAGAGAATGGGAAACTAATCGTCTTCGAGAAGTTTATTTCAGGTTTGCCTCTGGACGAATACATAAGGAAGAACAATCCCGGTATTAAACAAAGAGTAAAAATACTGTCAGAGATTTGCGACGGATTAACAAGTCTTCACAAATCTCCCCGGCCAATCATCCACCGAGATATTAAGGCGCAGAACATCATTATAGATGCGAACGGAAGCGTTACGATTGTAGATTTTGATGCTGCCAAGGTATATAAAAACGGAGAATCCTGCGATACTGTACTTCTCGGAACAGAAGGCCATGCTGCGCCTGAACAGTATGGTTTCGCTCAGTCAGACCCCAGGACTGATGTGTATGGAGTCGGTATTCTTGCAAAAGAAATTCTTCCGAATAAAAAACCATACAGTAGCATTATTCAAAAAGCTACTTCCATGGATCCAAGGTTCAGATATGCGAATACCCGTCAGCTTAAAGACGCTTTGCATGGAAAGAATTTTGGCAGAGACAAGGCCATTGTACTGGGCATCGTGCTTACTGTTGCCCTTACTGTCATTAGCTTATATTTGTGTCTTCTTTCAGCAACACTTACACCTGCAAGAAAGGCTGCCACGAATGTTCTGAATAAAGTAAGCATCGTTTATACAGATGGCGATTATACTGCAGATGAGCTTGAAGAGATTATCTCCTCCCCTGATTATTCAAATGCTGAAGAATTCGAAGAAGCCCTTAATAATGGTGCCGAAGTTAGAAATGCTATCGTTCGCTTCGAAGCTCTTGATGTTCATAGTCGTACTGCATATGGCTATGGCAATATCTTTGCCGGAGCTCATTTGAATTTTGTATCAACGTCCGCTCCTGATGTTGTTGAGTGCGATATATTAACAGTCAGAATATGTGCTGTAAGCCATTACTCTAACCACTGGTTCATTTCCTACGAAATTCTTGATGTAGAATAATAATTCGCACTTACAATGACAAATTCTCCTCATACTGATAGAATGAACACGGAGGAGAGTTGCTTATGAGAGGTTTACATACACCGGTATCGGATCTTAGAAAGAGCGTCTTTGTTGAAGTAGCAAAGATTGCATACGAATCAGAGAACGTAAAGGATGATCTTGAGGCACTGCCTTACAAGATATCTCCCGACGAGACACCCAAATTCGGCGACAACATCTACCAGGAGCGTGCCATTATTGCAGAAAGAGCACGACTTGCCATGGGTCTTTCCCTTCGTCCGGCCAACAAACCCGTACACATAACAAGCGGTCTTGATCAGAGTTCCGTTGATGAGGTTTACTACGAAGCTCCTCTTATGCAGGTAATTCCTTCTGCATGCGCGAAATGCGAGGATAACGTCTACGAAGTATCTAACCTCTGCCGTAACTGCCTTTCGCACAATTGTGTTGAGGTCTGCCCCGTTGGCGCCGTCTCCATGATAGACGACCACTCCCACATAGATAAGGAAAAGTGTATTAAATGCGGTAAATGCAAAGCAAGCTGCCCTTACGACGCTATTGGAAAGAGGGTGCGTCCCTGTGCTTTATCCTGTGGCATTAAGGCCATCGAA
Source organism: Saccharofermentans sp. (assembly GCA_024403655.1). GTDB lineage: Bacteria > Bacillota > Clostridia > Saccharofermentanales > Saccharofermentanaceae > Saccharofermentans. The sequence continues at coordinate 1,777 of JAKSRK010000015.1, forward strand.
AGTGACGACTTGGGAAGAGCTTCCATAAACCAGAATAAGTGCCTTTCGTGCGGTATGTGCATGGTAAACTGCCCCTTTGGCGCCATTGCAGATAAGTCTCAGTTCTACCAGATGATCAGAGCCATGAAGTCTGGCGCCAAGGTCATAGCAGAGATTGCTCCTGCGTATATAGGTCAGTTCGGACCCGAAGCTACTAAGGATAAGATTTATGCTGCGCTAAAGGCTCTGGGCTTCTATGAGGTATACGAAGTTGCTTTGGGTGCAGACATCGGCTGTATAAACGAAGCCAAGGACTATGTCGAGAATGTTATTCACGGAGATAAGCCTTTTGCTCTTACTTCCTGCTGCCCTTCCTGGGCTATGCTTGCAAAGCTCTTCTTCCCTGAAGTAAAAGATCAGATATCACTTGAGCTTACTCCCATGGTCGCAACCGCAAGAAGCATCAAGCAGAAAGAGCCCGACGCCAAGGTGGTATTTATTGGCCCCTGCGCTTCCAAGAAGCTTGAGGCTATGAGAAAGACTGTACGCTCTGATGTAGACTTTGTTATTACTTTCGAGGAGCTGGATGCTATCTTTACTGCTCGTGGAATAAATCCTTCTACAATTGAAGCTTCAGGTTCCTTACACGATGCTACCGGAGCAGGACGCGGCTATGCCATCGCAGGCGGCGTTATGGATGCAATAAAGAAATGCATGGCAGAATACTATCCCGAAGAGGAATTAAAGTGCGAGCACTACGAAGGTCTTGCTGACTGCCGTACAGCTCTCCTCCTTGCCAAGAATGGCAAGAAGGACGGTCTTCTTATAGAAGGTATGGCCTGCCCGGGCGGATGTGTCGCAGGTGCAGGAACCCTAATCGATGTCAACAAGGCCAAGAAAGAGGTCGAGAAGATGGTACAGGCTTCCACCAAGAACGTACCGCCTCTTGAGCTTAAGGATATTGAGTTAGACTAACCACATAAAGATAAACAGGACCGTTCGAATGAATGGTCCTGTTGCTTTATCGTAAGAGTCAAATGTTGTAAATCTTCTGTTATTACCTTGAACATTTATATTCTCGCTTGTATTTTGTTGCAATCGAAAACCGCCCCGATAGCGAAGCGGCCTTCCGATGTGAATGAAACAAAAAAGGAGTTAGGAAAAATCACTGTTCTGAATGGTTTATTTGTGTGTATCATTCTTAACATTATGATACCTGTTAGAAGTCCCGGTGTCGTTCACAAACCTCTGTAAATTGCGAAGAAAATGTGAACTACAAATTAATCTCTTTCTCCTAAAACCCTCAGAATATCTTTATTTGGGAGTTATTTAGTTAAATGAATTTTGTCGTCATTTGTCACATTTGAGTTTTTCTCACTAACTAAAAGGAGTTGCTCCGTTTCCGGAACAACTCCTTTGATATCAGTTTTGATTCTGAATTATCTCTCGTGTCTAGCGTACTTAGGAAGAAGCATAGGAGATACTTCGCCTGTCTCAAGACCAGCGTCCTTAAGCTCCTTGTCGAAGCTTGCTACGTGGTCAATGTTGAGGTTACCGAGAGTAACTTCCTTATACTTAGCTGCTGCCTTCTTACCTGCGTTACGGCCGAATACGATAACGTCAAGGAGAGAGTTACCCATAAGTCTGTTTGTACCATGGATACCACCTGCAGCCTCACCAGCTACGAGAAGGTTAGGGATTACGTTTGTGAATCCGTCGCCGTTGATCTCAAGACCACCGTTCTGGTAGTGAAGTGTAGGATAGATAAGGATAGGTACCTTTCTCATATCGATGCCGTAGTTCATGTACATTCTGAACATAGCAGGGATTCTCTTCTCGATTGTACCCTCACCGCCGAGAATCTCAATCATGGGTGTATCAAGCCATACGCCCTGAACTCCACCGGGAGCGTCAACACCTCTGCCCTCTCTGCACTCACGGATAACACCGGAAGCGTTAACGTCACGAGTCTCAAGGGGATGGATATAAGCTTCACCGTTAGCATTAACAAGCTGAGCACCTACGGATCTTACCTTCTCTGTAACGAGAGCTCCGAGGATCTGTGAAGGATATACAGCACCTGTAGGGTGATACTGGATAGAATCCTGATAAAGGAGAGGAGCACCAGCTCTGTATCCGAGTACAAGACCGTCAGCTGTAGCACCGTAATGGTTGGATGTAGGGAATCCGTTGTAGTGCATTCTTCCTGCACCACCTGTAGCGATAACAACTGTCTTAGCTCTTGCTACGAGGTAGTCACCTGTCTCCATGTTAAGAAGAACAGCACCTGCAACCTGGCCCTTATCGTCCTTAATAAGCTCAACAGCAGATGTGAACTCGATTACGGGGATACCAAGGTTGATTACTTCGTCACGAAGTGTACGCATGATTTCTGCACCGGAATAGTCCTTAGCAGCGTGCATTCTCTTTCTGGAAGTACCGCCACCATGTGTTGTTACCATTGTGCCGTCCTCTTCCTTATCGAACTCTACGCCGAGTTCGTTGAGCCACTTAATAGCATCGGGAGCCTCAGATGTGAGTCTCTTAACGAGCTCAGGTCTTGCAGCGAAGTGTCCGCCACCGAAGCAGTCAAGGTAGTGCTGTACAGGAGAGTCGTTCTCCTTGTCTGCAGCCTGGATACCACCCTCAGCCATCATTGTGTTTGCATCACCGATACGAAGCTTTGTAACGATCATTACGTTAGCGCCTGCGTTGTGTGCTTCGATAGCACAGGAAGAACCTGCACCGCCGGCACCGATTACGAGTACGTCTACATCGTAGTCAATCTTATTAAGATCAACCTTGTCAGTCATAAGACGGCTTGTTGAATGAAGCATTTTTGCAAGCTCGATAGGAGCTCTCTGACCCTTGTTGGGACCAACCTTGATCTCATCAAAAGAGTCGTCGTTATAGTCAGGATGGAACTTGGAAAGGAGATCATCCTTCTCCTCTGCAGTAAGTCTTCTGGGCTCAGTAGCCATACGAGCGGCTCTGGTAGCTTCGACCTTCTTAATGGATTCCATCATACTTTCTGAATATGGTGTATACATCTATGGGCCCTCCTTATTTCTCAATCTCTCTGTTGTTGTAAAGATTCTTGACCTCATCAATGGGCTTAGCCATCATCCCTGCCATTGCCTCATCGAATACGCCGTTATCGATCTCTTCAACACGCTTGGTAAGGTGCTTTGCCTCGGGCTCGATGTACTTACCGTTAAGTCTTCTTGCAAGAAGTCCGACCATGGGATGTGAGATACCTGCGGGGCATCTTACGGAACAAGTTCCGCACATGATACAGTCGAAAGACTCCTCTGCGCACTTCTTCATATCGCCTCTCTGAGCATATGCGATGTACTGCATTGTGTTAAGGCTCTGAGGGCATGCCTTTGTGCAGGCATTACATCCGATACATGAGTAGATCTCAGGATAAAGCTCCATCATAACCTTCTGGTTAGCCTTGAGATCATTGATATCGTATGTTCTCTTGTCTGTAGGGAAGTAAGGAACCTGTGTGATATACATGCCTTCCTGTACCTTTGTTGTACAAGCAAGACCTGTCTTAAGCTCGTTCTTACCCTTGATTCTGTAGATTGTAGCGCAAGCTCCGCAGAAGCCGTGACGGCATCCAACGCCTCTCTTCAAAGTATAGCCTGCATATTCCATAGCGGTCTGAATTGTCAGAGCCGCAGGTACGCTGTATTTCTTTCCGTAGAAATATACATTTACCATCTCTTCCATAATAAGAATTCCTTTCTGATCAATATTCGTTGGGAAGTTCATCAATCTGGTCGAACCTGAATACAGGGCCGTCCTTACATACGAACTTGGATCCGATGTTGCATCTTCCGCACTTACCGATACCGCACTTCATACGAAGCTCAAGTGTTGTGTAGATCTGCTCATCCGTGAATCCCATTTCCTTGAGACCCTGAAGAACGAACTTGATCATGATCGGCGGTCCGCAGACGATTCCGATGCAGTCTGTAGAAAAACCGATTTCCTTCAAATATGTGGGAACGAATCCAACGTGGCCGTCCCAGCCTTCCTGCTCACGGTCGATTGTAAGATATACATTAACATTGGGAGCCTTCATCCAGACATCCTGGATCTCCTGAAGCTTAACCAAATCATCTGCAGATCTTGAACCGTAGAGGATATCGATTCTGCCGTAATTCTCTCTGTTATCAAGGCAATAGTTGATAACGGAACGAAGAGGTGCAAGACCGATACCACCGGCGATGAAGAGAAGGTTCTTGCCCTTGAACTCTGTCTCGACGGGGAAGTTGTTTCCGTAAGGTCCTCTTACTGTAACCTCATCACCAACCTGAAGGGAGTGAAGCTGCTCTGTAAGAATACCGCACTTCTTGATGGAGAATTCCTGGTACTCCTTATTCGTAGGAGATGAAGTGATGGAGAACATACCCTCGCTTACTCCGGGAATACATACCATAGCACACTGACCGGGCATATGCTCGAAGAGCTTGCCGCCGTCGGGTGCATTTACCTTAAAAGTCTTAACATCGGGTGTCTCCTGTGTGATACCCGTAATGATACCGATCTGAGGCACCAAACTGTCATGACTGCCGCAATTACACATTGGCTCCTGCCTCCTTCTTCTCATTCTCGAATGCCTTTATTACCTTAACTACATTAAGGGACTGAGGGCACTTGTCCACGCAACGTCCGCATCCTACGCAGGAATACATACCGTATCTGTCGGGGAAGTAAACGAGCTTATGCATGAATCTCTGGCGGAAACGCTGAACCTGTGAAGTACGGTTCTGGCCACCTGCCATAAGTGTGAAGTCGGAATACATGCAGGAATCCCAGCATCTGTATCTCTGGATTCCGTCCTTAGTGGAGTAATCCTTGATGTCGTAGCACTGACATGTAGGGCATACGAAAGTACATGTTCCGCAGCCAAGACAAGGCTTGTAAAGTTCGTTCCATACTTCGGAATTGAACTTCTCATCTGTCTTGCCTTCTCCCCATCCCTCAAGTGAGAGCTTTGTGTTGGGAAGCTTTGTCATGATGTTTGTGATGTTACTGATCTCTGCATCTGCAGCGTCATCAGCAGCATCGGAAAGGAGAGAAGCTACGCTCTTTGTAAGCTCTTCACCCTTCTCGGAGATTGCCTTCCAGTAAAGTTCACCGTCAACAATCCATGTAGCTACGTCAGCCTTTGCCTTGGAAGGATCTGCAGGATCTACACCAAATACAGTACAGAAGCATGACTCTTCGGGCTCGTGACATGCAAGAGCAACGATGATGCCGTGCTCTCTTCTTGCCTTGTAGAAGTTATCTACGGGATCTGTAAGGAATACCTTATCAAGAGCTTCAATACCCTTAACGTCGCATGACTTCATGCCGAATACGACAAAATCCTTATCCTTGAGTTCAGTGGGAGTAATCTCAAGCTTTGTTCTGAGCTTTGTCTCAACGAGAGTCTCACTGCCCTCTTCTTCAGATGCATCCGTAGGGATAATCTTTCTGTTTACCTTGTAAAGTGTCTCGAACTGAGGGAAGAAAGCATCCTTGGGAGACTTAACTGTTTTAAGAGAGTCAAGTGCTACCTCGCAGTCTTCTGTCCAGTTAGCGTAATTTGCCTGACCAGCCTTCTTAACGGGAAGGAAAAGCTCCTTGCTCTCGGCGATGGCAGCAAATAACGAATTAATATTGTCTAAAGATATCTTATACATTATCCGTTACTCCTTTCTGCCACGATACCGGGCTCGCAATCCTCAAATGTGTAGTCAGTAAGGGGGCTCTGAGCCTCAGGATCCTTACCTGCCTGGAACTCTCCGTAAAGCTCATCGATATCCTTGATGAACTTTCTGTTGAAGAGATGAAGAGGAATACCCTCAGGACAAACTCTTGAACACTCACCGCAGTCAGTACATCTTCCTGCAACGTGGAAAGCTCTGATAATGTGGAACATCTTCTCTTCGAAGGAGTCTACATTTGCCTTCTGCTGGCTGTCGAAATTGTTATTATCGAAAGCGCACTTGCGGCATGAGCATGCAGGGCATACGTTACGGCATGCATTACATCTGATGCACTTGCTGAGTTCCTTCTTGAAGAACTCGAATCTCTCAGCGGGAGACATAGCCTCGAGAGCCTTAACTTCGTCAAATCTCTCGCTGTCTGCTGTGTCCTTGGACTCTCCCCAGAGCTCATCGTAAATCATGTGCTCCTTGCCCTTACATACGTGGCAACGACCGAGGAGAAGATCGCTATAAGACATCTCCTTATCGCCGTAAATTGTCTTGAAGCTTACGCTGTCAGGACCGTCGAGCTCAGTACCGGAAACTTCTTCGATACCCTTGATACCGTTAGCTCTTGCCTTATCGATATCAAGCTTACCGCGGCAACCTACACCGATGATGTAAGCGTTCTCACGGTCAACTCTGTGCTCTCTGATAAGCTGATTGAAGCTGTAAGAATCGCAAGGCTTGAGGCATACTGCTGTCTTACCCTCGAGCTTGGATGCTTCGATCATCATCTTGCTTAAGTTTGCTCCGCAGAATCCGTCATAGACGAAGTCCTTCAAAGACTCTGCAGTCTCGAACATATGAGGTTCGGGATTGTAGGGCATGTCGCCCTTCTTCCAACCGAGTACTCTTGCTACTGTACCGTCAGACAAGAGTGCTGATAATCTGTCGATTAATCCTTGCATCTTAAATCCCCCAATCTGACGTTCTCACCAAGAGACTTGATCTTCTCTACGAACTCATTCATCGTAGCGGAGAACTTGGCACCCTCAGCGGCTGATACCCACTCTACTCTTGTTCTTCCGTTCTCAACACCAATGTAGTCGAGCATGGAGAAGAGGAGTGTCATTCTTCTTCTTGCAAAATAGTTACCTGATGTGTAGTGGCAGTCTCCGGGGTGACATCCGCAGATGATTACACCGTCTGCACCACGCTCAAATGCTCTCAGGATGAACATGGGATTAACTCTACCTGAGCAAGGGACACGAATGATCTTAACGTCTGCAGGATAGGAAAGACGGCTGGAGCCTGCAAGATCCGCACCTGCGTAGCTGCACCAGTTGCAGCAGAACGCTACGATCAAAGGTCTGAATTCACCATTCTCTGTCATCGGCATATTGCATCCACCTCCGAAATCAACTGTCTGTTAGAGAAGCCCTGAAGGTCCATTGCACCGGAAGGACAAGCGCCTGTACAAGCACCACAGCCCTGGCAGAGAGCAACATTAACCTGAGCAACACGACGTACTTCACGTACTCCGGGTCCTCTTACTTCCTGATCCTCATAAGTGATTGCACCGTAAGGACAAACATTTGCACAAGTGGAGCATCCGTTACACATCATGACATCGCACTTAGCTGTGCAAGGGTTGGTCTTGAGCTTATCCTTGGCAAGAAGACCGATAACCTTAACGGCTGCAGCACCTGCCTGTGATACTGTCTCAGGAATATCCTTAGGTCCCTGTGTAACACCTGACAGGAAGATACCTGCCGTAGGAGACTCAACGGGACGAAGCTTAGCATGAGCTTCTGTGAGGAAGTTATTTGTATCGATGCTGGCTGTGAGCATAGTCGCGATCTTTCTGATGTCGGGATTAGGCTCGATAGCAGCTGCAAGAACTACCATGTCAGCATTCATTACGATCTGCTTGTTGTCGATGAGATCAACGCCCTGTACAAGAAGAGAACCGTCCGGCTGAGGTGCAACCTTACCGACCTGACCCTTGATGTAGTTTACGTGATACTGCTCTACAGCTCTTCTGTAGAACTCATCGAAGTTCTTACCGGGTGTTCTTACATCAATATAGAATACAGTTACGTTAACATCCGGATACTTATCTCTGATAAGCATAGCGTGCTTAGCTGTGTACATGCAGCAGATCTTGGAGCAGTAAGACTTACCTCTGTGGTCTGCGCATCTTGAACCAACGCACTGGATGAATACCATGTTCTTCGGGGGCTTATGGTCGCTCATTCTCTCAAGGTGACCATTTGTAGGGCCTGCCGCATTCATGATTCTCTCGAGTTCAAGAGATGTGATAACGTCGGGGCTCTGAGAGTAAGCATACTCATCGTACTTGTCGAGCTTGATTATATCAAAGCCTGTAGCAACTACGATTGCACCGTACTTCTCTGTGATGATCTCATCCTGCTGCTCATAATCAACAGCACCTGCCTGACAAACCTTTGAGCAGACACCGCACTTACCTGTCTTGAACATGAGGCAGTGCTCACGATCGATAACGGGTACGTTAGGTACAGCCTGAGCAAAAGGTGTATAGATAGCAGATCTTGTATTGAGTTCTCTGTTGAACTCGTTAGGTACCTTCTTCATAGGGCACTTCTGCTGGCATACGCCGCAGCCTGTACACTTATCAAGATCAACGCTTCTTGCCTTCTTCTTGATATCAACAGTAAAGTTACCTACGAATCCGCTTACCTTATCTACTTCACTATAAGTGTGGATAGTGATATTGGGATGTGTGGATACCTCAACCATCTTAGGTGTGAGGATACAGGATGAACAGTCAAGAGTCGGGAAGGTCTTGTCGAGCTGGCTCATTCTACCACCGATGGAAGGAGTCTTCTCAACGATATCTACCTTGTATCCTGCCTCAGCAATATCGATTGCTGTCTGGATACCGGCAATACCACCACCGATTACGAGAGCTCTCTTAACAACGGGGCTCTCACCTGCCTGGAGAGGAGTATTGAGGTTAACCTTTGCGATTGCTGCTCTTGCAAGAATAACAGCCTTCTTTGTAGCCTCCTCCATGTCCTTATGAATCCAGGAACAGTGCTCACGAATATTGGCAACTTCAACCATGTAAGGGTTAAGGCCGGCCTTCTCAGCACAATTTCTGAATGTTGCTTCGTGCATTCTGGGAGAGCAGGAGCAGACAACAACACCTGTAAGCTGCTTCTCCTTGATTGCCTCTGCAATCTTCTGCTGTCCTACTTCGGAACACATATAAGGATAGTCTTCCGCGTGAACAACACCGGGCTCGAATCTAACGAGCTCAACTACTTTCTTTACATCAACTGTCGCCGCAATGTTGGTACCGCAGTGACAGACAAAAACACCTATTCTTTGCATTGTTACCTCCTGTACCTGCGGAATGCGCTTACAAGAAGCTGCTGAGGAACGTCGTCATCGAGGAGTGCAGGAATATCTTCAGCGTGAAGATGATCTCCGCCTCTCTGTCTCTCAACAAGCTGACGAGCTGCGTCAACGACTCTTCCGGGCTGAACGTCACGAGGGCAACGCTCAACACATGCGAAGCATCCGAGGCACTTCCAAAGTGACTTGGACTCAGCCAAAGCTTCTATATTGTCATTTACTACATAGGAAACGAACTGATGGGGCTTAATGTCCATCTCGTTAAAGGAAGGGCAGGATGCGGAACACTTACCGCACTTCATGCACTTATAAGGGTCCGAGCCGCTGATCTGACGGATCTGCTCGGCCTGCTTCTCAGCCATAGTCAAACTCATTGTTCAACACCCTCCTTTACTCCGAGAGCCTCAGCGAGAAGCTCTGTGAAATAATATACGGGAACCTTTGAATCAGCTTCCGACTTATTGAGGTTATACATGCAAAGAGGGCATGCAGTAATAAGCATGTCTGCACCGAATCCGTCAGCGGAATCGAAGATCATCTTCGTTCTCTTGGCGGGGATATTCTTATCCTCCAAAGCTGTATATGCACCGCAACATTCATTCCTGTAAGGATAGATGACGGGTTCTGCACCGAGTGCCCTGATAAAATCTTCCATGATCTGAGGGTTCTCAGGATCGTCAAACTCGAGCACCTTACCGGGACGAAGAGCAAGGCATCCGTAGTATGCACCGATCTTCTTGCCTGTAAGAGGGTTTACAACCTTCTTCTTGAGCTCATCGAAACCGATTCTGTCACGAAGGACTTCAAGGAAATGTACGACTGTGGTCTCGCCCTTGTAAGGAGCATCAAGCTGCATGTAGTTGTTTGCTCTGTCAGAGATGTCTGCGACATTCTTCATGTCGTCATTAACGCGCTTAAGCACGTGATGGCAAGCAGAACAGAGAGTGATAAGGTCCTGCCCCTGCTCCTTGGCGTAGTTAAGAGCTCTGACTGAAGAAAGCTTGGATGCAATCTCGTCTGTGCCCAAAGGATATACTCCGCCACAGCACTGCCATTCGGGGATCTCTACCAGTTCAAACCCAAGAGCGACCGCGGCACGTCTGGCATATAAATCAAGATCCTGTGCCTTGTTCTTCAGGGTACATCCGGGGTAATAACTGTATTTCATGAATAGCCTCCCATATAGATGTTCATCTGCTAGGGCTCATGAATGGTCATTCTTAAAAACCACAATAAGCCTCCCTGCAAATATTTCACAGGAAAGCCTAAAATAACCATAAGCCAATTCCTAATTTACCACACAAGACGGTCCTTGTGTGTAAAAAATAAATGAGTTACCCAACTCGCACGGAAATATATTGACTTAAATGCATTTATTTTTGAACTATTGTAAAACAGCAAGGGAAATGATTTTCAATTATCTGTAGGAACCGTTCAAACGTTTCTTGGCAGTCTTCTCCACATAAAGCTTCTCATCAGCCTGATCAAGAAGTTCAAAGATATCGACGGAATCACCGCATTCGAATCCGCATACGCCTACGCTGACTTCGATAGGATAGTCCTTGCCCGCATATTCGTTATGCTTAATCATTATTCTGTTGATTCTGTCCTTGATAGTCTGCTCGTATTCGGCCAGATCACCCACGAGAGCAAATACAACGAACTCGTCGCCTCCGATTCTTCCGATGATATCTCCGTTTCTGAAAGCATCGGTCAGTATGGAAGCAATCTCCCTGATCGCGAAGTCTCCGTCGTCGTGTCCGAACTTATCGTTGATCATCTTGAGATTATCCATATCGGCATAGCAGATAATGGCATTCTTGCCCCTGTTGGAAGGATCGTTAATAGACTTACGGGCATACTCGAGAAAACCTCTTCTGTTATATAGTCCGGTGAGTTCATCCTGCTTTGCTTCCTTGCTGAGAAGACTGTTGTCCCTCATGAATTTCTCAAGGGAATCCTGCAGTTCCTGTTTAACACGGTTCTGCTCTTCTATAAGCATCAGGGACTTAATGGATACAGAGAGCTGGTAAGCAACAAGTGAGACATTAACCAGATCGGATGAATCAAGCTTATTTACTATAAATCCATACAGATCCTCACCGACGAAGAGGGGGAACACCGTCATGGTGCACCTCTTATCGTCATTTATAAACTCATTATCGAAGATTCTCTCTGTTCTTAAAAGCATCTGCTCATCGATAGGCTTATGAACACCTTCCTCGTCTTCGTAGGCCATGAGAAGAACCGACTTGGGGCATCTCCACTTATCCTGGGGCGTATGCTTAAGGTTACCCTGGAACATATAAAGATAAGATGCTTCAAAGCCTACACTGACAAGGCCTTCAATCAGATGATCGTAATGAATACCCATGCGGTTGGACATTGTAAAAATCTCGCCGGTCTGTCTGTTAACAAGTCCGGAGACTTTATCCCTGCTGCCCATATGAGTACTTACGATACTTAATCCCTTCAGGGAGATTATACGGTAGAACTCCGAGAACATACTCTCAGTCCGGATAATCTTTTTGTCATCCGACAGGCTGTCCTCGCCGGCACTTTGAAGTGTCTGAAGTACATTAAATAATCTCTCTGTTCCGACAAAAGTCAGAATATCCGAATCGGCAATCCTACGGAAAGCAGATTCAACTTCTTCGCAGTTCTTCTCCCCCGTCAGGAAGGCAAAATACGAACTGCAGAATTCTTCAAAATACTCCGTTATCTTTAAGGCCTGACTGTCTCCGCTGAATACTCCGAAGAGATATTTCTTAAGAGAACCTATACTGTCGTCGCTGTCGGAAGACATATCGGAGAGATTAAATCTGATCTTAAGACCGTCGATATCAAGCCTGCTGCAGCCGCAGGAATTACGCTGAACAAGAAAGGTATCCACCGACACCTTGCCGGCAGCACTTCCGTTTATGTATTCTTCCGCGTTAAGCATGGCCTTGTAGGTAAGTTCTGCGGAACTCGCCTCAACCGTAGTAAGCGGAGGTGTCATTGAAGCGGCAAAATCGTCGTCATCGAAGCTTGCAACAAGGATATCCTTACCTATGACAAGACCTCTTTTCTCGAAGACTTTGTAGGAACCTAGTGCCATAAGATCGTTGGCAAACATCACCGCATCAAGATCCGGGTTGTCGTTAAGAAGCTTTTCAGTTGCTTTGCAACTTCCTTCGGTGAAGTCACCATAAACTATTCTTTCTGCGGGGCATTCAAGATTATTTGCCGCCATTATTTCTACAAAAGCATTAAGCCTTTCGCGAGCATCCCTGTTGGTCTCAGGGCCGGAAACGAGGCCTATCTTCTTTGCATTATGCTTCTCAATAAGATGAAGAAGTGCTCTTCCGAATCCGTTTTTGTTATCGAAAGTAACAGAAGGGTATCCGTCTACTTCCGCAAATAAAGTTACCTTGGGAATATCCGGAAGCTTATCGAGGAACTCCTTCTGGAGCTGAAGTTCTGCTCTCGAACCGATGGTACCCAAAAGCACATACAAAATATCTATATTATTCTCTGTAGGAAGCGAGAAAACGGAATTATACTGGTACTCGTATTCGATGTCTTCGCTTCTTCCGTCGGGCTTTCCTATATAGTGTCCGGGGAAAATATAAAGATTGGCATCCAGCATATGCGCAGCAAGTTCCGCACCCTTACATGCCTGACTTGTGAAGTAATTATCGAGATTATCTACCAGAAAACCGATATTAAGTCTTTTGCCCATTTTATTCTCCTCTTCTGCCCTGAGTTTATCCGCAGATACAATACGATTATACTCTCTTATCCCCCGCCAAAAGCACCCGTAATATAATTGTATTATTCACTTTAACATCCTTATATTAGAATTAGAACTATGGGAAGGTATGGTGGCAGAACAAAGGCCCTTTGCACGCTTCTTGCAGTGCTTACGGCACAGTTTACTACTATCGGGTGCAGCTTACTGACACCTAAGGATACTTTGCCTTCAAACACGGTCTACGCCACCAGTGCCGTCTATTCCGAGACGACCTCCGCCACAACTTCAGTCGAGACCGAGCCTTCGGAGAGCATCCCTTCAAGAGAAGAAAACATCGCCGTACTTCTGGCTGACATTTTCTCTTGCCTTACGGGCGAAAGCATCGATCCCCTCTCGCGTTCGGACGACGCCTTATTTGTGGCAAACGGCTCCGTAAGCATCAATGACTGCATCTGCTCTTATATTTCTTCTTCACAGCTTAATATAAGCGACGACGACTTCGTAAGAAGAGCGCATCTGGCACTTAAGGGTGAGGACTGCGGCGAATATACGGCAAGATACTTAAACGGACTTCTTATAAACGGACAGACAAGAGAGGACATCGCTTCCCTTCTCATGCAAAGCGAGTATTTCGCAGAATATTGTTCTTCTTACGGCATACTCCCCTCTTTTGAATATGAAAGACAGCTTGAGATAAGTCAGTGGTATGAAGTTATTAACAGCATCGGAACTACCGACGAGCTTCTTACTTTGGGAGATATACTGCCTCTCGAAAGTGACCTCGAGCTTCTCTACACTGCCATGGATACGCTGACGGAAAACAACCGCCACTTCGGCTTCATGCTTCTTGATATGAATACAAACGAAGGTATCGTATACAACATAGACGAGATTTTTTACACGGCAAGTTCCATAAAGGGGCCTTTCGCGGCAAGCTTTGCCAGCCTGGATCCGGAGGGAGCCCTGAACTGGCAGGGTACCATTACAAATATGCTCGTCAATTCAGATAACGACGCTTACACGGTTCTTAACAACACTTACAGGAGAGCTTATATTCAGGCCTGGTGCGAAGAGATCGGAATAGATCCCGATCCCTTCAGATATAAGTATCCTCACATCTCCACAAGACAGCTGACTGCTTTGTGGGTAAGAAGCTATCAGTTCTTCGAGGAAGAAGAGTTCGGTGCCACGGCAGGCCCCTGGTTTGAAAATCCCGCTTATTCTCTGATTCACAGTGAGCTTGGAGAGATGTATGTGACAAGATCCAAAGCCGGCTGGCTGGTTGACGGCGATCCTTCACACACGACTACGGTAGACGGAGGCATAGTCTATGCGACCAACGGCCCTTATGTCGTAGTTATAATGAGCACGGTTCCCAGAGACATCGAGCCGCTTCGCCCTCTTATGCAGGCACTCGAGTCCTTCCACTGCTCCCTTTAACTAAATCACGGTTTGATTTTCTGATAGTAAAAGCAGGCCAGCTGGGTTCTGTCGCGAAGATCCAGCTTGGATAAGACGGAACTCATCATGTTCCTGACGGTGCCTTCTCCGAGGAACATCTTCTCGGATATTTCTTTGTTTGACAGGCCCTCTGCAACCATCTCTATAAGTTCCTTCTCCTTGTCGCTTATACCGTAGGAGTCATAGTCGAACTGTTCTTTTCTGTTTAAAAGATCGGGCAGCTTCTTCACGATTCTGCCTCCGAAGACAATCTGTCCTCCGCCTACGGCCCTTACGGCAGAAGGCAAAGTTCCGCTGTCCTGCTTCAGGATATAGCCGGATGCTCCCATGTTCAAAGCCTGATTAATATACTCGTCATCAAGGAAAGTCGTAAGGAATAAAATCTTAATCTCCTTATGCTCCTTAAGAATCAGAGAAGCGGCTTCAATACCGTTCATGCCGTCCATTCTTATATCCATAACAGCAACATCAGGAAGAAGCGATGCCGCCATACTTACGGCTTCTTCTCCGTTTGAAGCTACGCCTGCAACTTCAATATCGTTCTGAGCTTCCAGGATTACCTTAAGAGCTCCCGCTACAAGGGGATCGTCATCTGCTATTAAGACTTTCATTTTGCTGTCCTTTCCTTAGGCAGTGTCGCTAATACGGTAAAGCCGTCGCTGCCGCTTATTATGGATGCACGGCCTCCGAGATTACCTGCTCTGGCCGCTATGTTTTTAAGACCTATTCCGCTTCCGTCGGATAAAGAATCATCAGAGAGGTCAAGCTCCCTAGGCGGGTTGCTGCCGTTATCTTCTATCTTTACCCTCCAGAAGGTATTATTCTCAGTAACTTCAACGAGTACCTTATCTCCCTTGGAATACTTGGAGATATTGGTTACCGCCTCTTTGATTATACCCAAAACGGCATTCTTTATATTGTTGTCGGCGGGAGATTCGATAAATGTTTTTACGCTGACTTCAAATCTGTCGGATATAGCCTTAGTTATCTCATTAACACCTATGGCAAGATCTATGGAATCGTCGTGAAGTTCATGGACGCTCTTCCTTATTCCGGTCATTGCCAGATCAAGTGTCTGCCCTACCGACTCCAGCTGTTCGCCTACAACCTCATCCTTATTGATTATCCTGATTGCCTGAAGCTGAACGATAACTCTGGTGATCATATGACCGACATTATCGTGAATCTCTCTTGCGATACGGTTACGTTCCTTAAGCCTTGCGACATATATCTCGTTGTCGGCATTCTTTATTGTCTCTTCGCTTAAGCGTCTGGCATTAACGGAAGCAAGTCTTGCCTCATCGTACTTGTCGATAAGCATCCTGCTGCTCTCTTCGTATCTGTCACTCTTAATCGCCATATAGATTCCGACTACGGATATGGCGATTATTACGATTGCATACTGTATTCCTTTTCCCGCCGTAAAGGACAAAAGACCCAAAGCTACGGCAAGTACAAACTTGGCAAGAAAATCACGTCTTCTGTCTTTTAATAACTTATCGGAAGATACAAGCGCATAGGCCGCACAGGGCAGAGCCGCCGACATCAGGGGATAAAAGAAGACCGATGAAGCCAGAAGAACGGCAGAGGCAATAGCCCATAAAGTTCCTCTTTTGATCTCCGTAAAAGTCAGGATGATTAACGATATCAGAATCGCAACAACCTCCGGCCCGATAACCTCTCCCCTTGTATCAAGGAGGATTACCGATACTACCATAAGAAAAACAAGAAGCTTATCAAGAAGTCGCCATTCCATAGAGTTATTATAGCATCAAAGGACTGCTGTTATTTGACTCCCCTGTTCAAACTTACTGTCTTAATGACGCTTGCAAGAACCGCCATGGCAACAGCGAACAAAAGCTGAATACCAAGGCAAAGCCAAAGCTCGCTTAAGGCAATCTTATGGCCTACATCTATCGTCATGTTATTGACTCTGACCATCCAGTGAAGAGGGAAAAATCTCGACACCTTCAGCAGATTCTCGCTTAATACAGACTGGGGAACGAATACTCCGCAGATAAAGCTCATGGCAAGAGACAAGATGTTCGTAATCATGGTAAGCGTATTATGAGCAAGCTTAAACGATGTGATTAATGCGGTCAGTGAGCATGCTGAGATCATCACCGTAAATGTATTAAGAAGATATACCCACCAGTACTCCTGGTAGACCACTGTGTTATGTCCGAGTATATAAATTACCGCCGAGAAGAAGGCCCAGATAACAACACCGGAAGTGATAAGACCCAGAGTATTCGTAAATACTATCGCCTTGCCGTCTACAGGAGCAGCAGCGATTCTGTCGCCGATATTCTTGTCGTTGGAAGCAATGATGATATGACCGATACCAAGAGACAGAAAACCGATTATGAGGTAGCCGAAGAACTGGTTAAGCGTATAGACTCTATCATCATTTGAGTCGAGGATGTGATCGTCTTCAGCTACAAGAACCATTGTCTTCGTCTCGTTAGATAAGAGTTCCTTTGCCTTATCGACAGCTTCACTTTCCGTAAATCCAATCGAACGGTAATCACAGTAAGCAGATATATAGTTATTTACCAGGCTGTCGATACTGAAGGTAGCTCCGCTCTTATCAGTGTTGGTCGTATAAGTTATTCCGGCTCCTTCGCCGGCTTCTGCCTTGGACGCAAATCCTTCTTCAATATCCATGTGATATTCACTTATAGAGAAGAAAGTCATATCAAGAATGGAACTCTCGCTTCTGTCAGAGAAGTCCAGCATCTCGTTATTAACGGACAGATAATCAATAAGGCCGCGGCTAAGGGGAGAATCGTCGTGATCCACATAGCTGATCGAATAAGTCCTCTGGTACTCGTAATCCGCCTCAGGCATGGAAAAGCGGGAAGTTCCAAGTCCGATTATCATGGCTACGAAGATAACAAAATATATGACAACACCCAGGGGATTACTCTTCAGACGAAGGAAGAAATTCTTATAAAGATGCATATTTTTCCCTCCTTAATATGATTGCGCTGATGATAATGAAGATAAGAGATACGGCTGCAATCTTTGCCATATTCGTATAAAAATCGAGGTCGGCATTATAAAGTGCCATTCTGTAGAAAGCCATGTTCATAATAGTAGCGGGATTAATGTCGTTTACTATAGGACATATCCTTTCGAAATTGCCCGGCAAAGTGTTTATCATTTCGCCGCTTAAAAATACTGACAGCATTATTACTGCGGTGGTTTTGTTGGCTCTGTTGTCTCTTGTTCCTCTGAAGATAATGCCGCATATTATTCCGAAGCTTATGGAAAAAATATTTGCAGCAACAACAAAGAGAATAAGCTTAAGGATGTCATTACCGAGGCTGATATTAAATACATTTCGCATGACGACAAGCTGGATCATATTTATCACTACGGCAATAACAAGATAGGCCAGGAAAGAGCTTACTATCAGCTTTCCTTTCTTCGCGGGAGATGCCGACAGTCGCATTGCTTCGCAGGAAACATCCGCTTTAAGTTCCGACACGATTGCCGTGCCTCCGTTGGCATTAAAGAAAATACCCATTACAAGCGAGCTGTAAAAATACCATGAGTACATATTGGGATCGCCTGAGAATACGCCTTTATTGGGTTGAGTGTATTCCCTTATGTCGGAAGCTTCCTCTAATATTGCCATTGCAGCTTTGGGGTCGCGGCTTAAAGCCTCTCTTATAATCTCGTACTTATTCTTATAGCTGTCTGCGACTGCCTTGGATACTATCGCAGCACTGCTTGTGTGATCGTTGCTGAGATATATCTCTATATCATTGTCCTTTACTACAAAGAGAACCTTATTCTCGCCGGACTTGATGCTTTCTTCGGCCTGCTCAAGATTCATATTCCCGCTAAGATCAAAATAGTATTCGTCGGCATCTTTATCCGCCATACTTCTTACAAGTTCCTGAAAGCCTGTCGCAAATTCACCCTCGTCTTCTGTAACGACAACAGCCTTTATGGGGTCTATGCTGTTCATCATGTTATATACGCCGCCGAAGCTCAGATACATCGCCGTCATAAGCGCGAGAGGGAATATAAGGCTCCAGAAGAGGAATCCGGCGTTTCTTATATTCTTTAAAAGCTGATATTTAAACATCGTCTTCACTCCTTGTCAGTCGTCTCTTAATTCCTTGCCGGTAAGCTCAAGGAAAACGTCGTTAAGAGTAGGCTGCTCCGAAAAGATTTTCTTCATGGAATAACCCGAATCCTGAAGGATGTTTACTATATCTATTACATTGTGCTTACCTGCTCCCGCTTCCACCTTGAGGACACCATTTTTATATTCGCTGTAAAATACATTGGAAAGGTCATTTATTCTGCCCATAACATCTTCGTCAAGGCCGGCTGTCTCTATCGTAATAATCTCGCTCTTCTTAATCATTCCCTTAAGCTCATCAATAGTGCCTTCGGCTATTACGTGCCCCTTGTCGATGATAAGGATTCTGTCGCAGAGCTGCTCTACTTCTTCCATATAGTGAGATGTGTAAACGATTGTGGCACCGCTCTTACGAAGCTGCTCAATACCTTCAAGAATCTTGTTACGGCTCTGGGGATCTACTGCTACCGTAGGCTCATCGAAGAAAATCAGCTTAGGCTTATGGGCAATTCCGCAGGCGATATTAAGTCTTCTTTTAAGACCGCCTGAAAGCTTCTTGGGTCTGAACTTAACAAAATCGTTCAATGCTACAAAGTCGATAGCATCCTGAACGCACTTTGCTCTTTCCTTCTTATCCTTTATATAAAGCCCGCAGAAGAAGTCGATATTCTCATATACTGTCAGTGTGTCATATACTGCTACTTCCTGAGGAACAACACCAATCTCCTTCTTGATATCGTAAGCCTTGGGAGCCATATTCTTGCCGAAGATTGTTATCTCTCCCTTATCGAATTCAAGAAGTGATAAAACGCAGTTAATTGTAGTGGATTTACCTGAACCGTTGGGACCGAGAAGTCCGAAGATCTCGCCTTCCTTTACACTGAGGTTCACATTATCAAGAGCAATAAGCTCCTTATATCTTTTAACAAGTCCGCTGACTTTTAAAATCTCAGACATCAGTCATGCCCTCCTTTATCCTTATGCCGTTATTATCCTAAAAAGACGGCTGCGGCATAAGTGAGGAGAATCACTTATCTGAGATGACATTTGTCATTATCATTAATCGGGCAGATACCAGACAAACTGAGCATAGGAATTAACGGGATGACAATGACTCGTTACATAATCGTATACGCCTTCAGGTGCTTCCCAACAGCTCTCCTGATAATCGTCCGTTATAAGGATTACGGTATTGGGGCTGGAGCACGCTTCTTCTACATATACCATAGGATCCGTCATACCCAGATTGCCCTTAAGGAAAAGATCGTAGGGCGGATTATATTCTTCGTTAATAAGACTTATAAGTGCCGCTTCATTTGAGATAGTAACTACATCGTAGCCTTGTTCTTGATAGAGTGTATTAATATAAGCTATATCTTTATAAGCTTCAAAGCTGCTGCTAAGGGGCACATACTTTAATTCCCTGACATCATTTGTGAATACCGCTCCTCTGAACGAGAAGAAAGTAATCATCAGGCAAATGACGGAAGCAGCCACATCAAGATAAATCCACATTCTTTTGTTCATCATTTTTGCCAAATGCGGAACAAAAACTTCGAAAAGCGGAATCATAAACCATATTCCCGCGTAACTGGTATGCATCAAATCTACAATAGGAATCGCAGCAGTAAATATCAGTACACCGGTAACAATATGGAATATATGCTCTTTATTCGAATCCTTACGGTAAAGCTTTATGTCAGCGATAACTCCGAGAATCGTTATTACAACCCCGGGAATACCACTGGCTGCTATTGTCGAATTGCCATCTGTAAAAAGCACTGCGAATAAGCAATATTCCCAGAACTGGCTAAAAGATCCGGTCGCAAGAAGATAGATAAGGAATATGGTGCAAATAAGTCCCACACCAAGAAGATATACAATAATATTTTTGAACTTCTTTCCCTTAGGAGCAAGAATTCCAACAATAACGAGACATGCAATAAGAAGAAGCGTTCCTGACGTCTGCCTGGACAAAGCTGACAGTGTCGTAACTATTCCGAGAATAAAAACATAACGTCCTGATTCAATACGACTCAAAAGAATATAAGCAATCATCGCAAAGACGCAAAACATCGTATTATAGGTCGCGATATCAAGTGCAGCTATTCCTGCAATCGACAGCAGCAAAGCAGCTTCGTCCCCTGTCTTCTGTCTGCAGATTCTATAAATCAGCAACATCATAAAGGTAAGAAATATTGAATTAACTATCCTCATCATCAGGACAGTTCTGGACAGCAAAAGCGGCAATGCCAGAAAATGAAAAAAGAGCGGTGGCATTACCATGTTAAAGTCCCTGTACGGAACCATTCCTGTGGCAACTGCTCTGCTTAATGTATAGACATATACTTCGTCCATACTGTCAAACCTGCAAAGGAGCTCTTTTAGCAAAACTAAAATGCCCAGAATCACTGCAGGCAAAATCATATCCTTTATTGTACTTTTCTTCTCTTGCATACGCCCATTATACACAAAACCTCTCCGCGAGGGAGAGGTTTTGAAGTTAACTCAATTAAGCTGTTACGATCTTGTCCGCATCGCCTAAGTTGTGACGGTCTGTCGCTTCCTGGCGCATCTTGTACTTAAGAATCTTTCCTGCGGCATTCATCGGGAAGCCGTCTACGAAGTCTACATATCTGGGAATCTTGTGCTTAGCCATATGTGTTCTGACGTAATCCTTGATTTCCTCTTCGCTGGACTCTTCACCGGGCTTAAGGATAACTGCTGCAAGAATCTCTTCTCCGTAATCCTTATCAGGAACACCGATTACCTGTACGTCCTGAATCTTGGGATGTGTATAAAGGAAGTCCTCGATCTCCTTGGGGTAAATATTCTCACCGCCTCTGATGATCATGTCCTTGATACGGCCTGTGATCTTGTAGTAACCGTCCTCAGGTCTTCTGAGAGCAAGGTCACCGGAGTGAAGCCATCCGTCTTCGTCGATAGCTGCTGCTGTAGCTTCGGGCATCTTGTAGTAACCCTTCATGATGTTATAACCACGTGCACAGAACTCACCGGGAACACCGTCAGGAAGCTCCTCACCTGTCTCAGGATCTACGATCTTGGTCTCAACACCAAAGAGAGAAGGACCAACGGTATTAACTCTCTGCTCAATGGTATCTGTTGTCTTACTCATTGTTGTAGCAGGAGATGCCTCTGTCTGACCGTATGTGATAACGATCTCAGGCATATGCATCTTCTCGATAACTTCTTCCATTGTCTTAACAGGACAGGGTGAACCAGCCATGATACCTGTTCTCATATGAGAGAAATCTGTCTTGGAGAAGTTCTCATGACCGAGCATTGCTATGAACATTGTAGGAACGCCGTGGAATGCAGTGATCTTCTCCTGGTTAATGCAGTGAAGTCCCTTACGAGGTGAGAATGCCGTGATAGGAGACATTGTAACACCGTGTGTAACGGAAGCTGTCATAGCAAGTACCATACCGAAGCAGTGGAACATGGGAACCTGGATCATCATCTTATCGTTAGTGGAAAGATCCATGCAGTCACCGATAGCCTTACCGTTATTTACTACATTGTAGTGAGTAAGCATAACGCCCTTAGGGAAGCCTGTTGTACCGGAAGTATACTGCATATTACATACATCGTGCTTGTCGATTGTACGGCGAATCTTCTCAACTTCACTGTAAGGAACCTTCTCGGCAAGAGCAGGCATGTCATCCCAGTGGAAGCATCCGTCAACATGAGATTCGCAGGTAATGACGTTCTTAAGGAAAGGAAGTCTTGCTGCATTAAGCTCACCGGGCTTGCTGTCCTTAAGTTCAGGGCAGATCTCATTGATAATCTGGATATAATCAGCATCCTTAAACTTGTCGATCATTACAAGAGTACATGTATCTGACTGACGAAGAAGGTATTCAATCTCATGAATCTTATAAGCTGTATTTACAGTTACAAGTACGCATCCGATCTTTGTAGCAGCCCAGAATGTGAGATACCACTGGGGAACGTTAGTAGCCCAGATAGCGATATGATCACCCTTCTTGCAACCCATTGCGAGGAATGCTCTTGCAAGATTATCTACATCATCTCTGAATTCAGGGTATGTTCTTGTATAGTCAAGCTCCGTATAACGGAAAGCATACTGGTTAGGGAAAAGTTCGCAAATCTTATCAAGGACATCGGGGAATGTATAGTCCACGAGTGTCTCCTTAGGCCAGGGATAGTAACCTGTACCTCTCTTGTCCACCTGAAGTTCAGTCTTCTGGTGGGGCTTGAACTGCTCCATGAATCCTGCGAAGTGAGGAACAACGATTCCTGCATCGAAGAGATCCTTAGACCATCTGTATACCCACTCAAGTGTTACATAGCCCTGATAATTGATAGAATCGAGAGCCTCGAACATCTCCTTAATGGGAAGATCTCCGGTTCCCATAAGCTTATAAGCAACCTTGTCACCCTCCATAACGGAATCCTTGATATGAGTGTACTTGATAAGCTCGCCAAGATTTGCAACTGTCTCGGCAGGAGACTCGTTAAGGAAACGATAAGGATGGTGCATATCCCAAAGAGCAGCAACCTTACGGCTTCCGATAGCATCGATAACCTTCTTAAGTCTCTTTGTGTCGGCATAAACACCGTTAGTCTCGATAAGAAGTGTTACATTATATTCTTCTGCAACGGGAACGAGCTTCTTCATTGTCTCGACAACAACTGCGTCATCGACTTCCTTTGAAGGAGCGGGATCAAGGTCACCGAGAACACGGATATAGCTTGCTCCAACTTTGTTTGCAAGCTTTGCATATGCGGTGATTTCTTCAATCGCCTTGTCTGTAGTAGCAGGGTTGCATACCGGCTCACCGGAAGAAAGGCAGGAAATCTCAAGTCCGAGCTTTCTTAACTTTGCTACTGTATTGTCAATATTCTCATCTCTGAAAGGAGGCGCCTTAACTGAGAAAATATCTTCGCCAAGACCTCTGATCTCGATTCCGTCCAAACCGAAATCCTTTGCCATCGAATAGATGTCCTGCCACGTAAAGTCGGGGCAAGCTAATGTGGAAAAGCTAATCTTCATAATAATTCTCTCTTCATATATATATTTGCAACTTAATGCAAGGCATAAAAATACTCATAAATACTAACAGATTATATTGCAAGTTTAAATTAGGAATCATTAATAAAAATGACTCAAAACCTCAATAATTAACCATTTCTTTAACAAAATCATGCAAAAGAATTAATCCTTACCCATTAACATGAGAGCATCAAACAAATATTTCAGGGGGGTATTAGGTCGTGACTAACCAAATCCAGACGCCGGGCTTCGTTCTCAGAGCAAAAGAATCGAAGTATTTTACCAAGAATAACAGCTTGATTCTGTTCATTCTGTTAGAAGTAATAACATTTGTTGTTCTACACTTTGTCAATCTCATGGCATCAACCATTCCTGTTTCATTCCTGGCAGGTATCTATGCGGGTGCAAAAGGCATGAATTTCATGGACGTACTGGAGCTGGAGGCCTTCACTTCCCTCGATCTCATATCCCGCGTTATTCATACAGTCATCGCTACTCTTTTCTGCATCTTTATCCAAAAGCGCAAGGCAGAGTCTTTGGGATACACCAAAAAGAATGCCGTATCTCAGTATCTCCTGGGACTTGTAGTAGGTTTTTCCATCTTCTCTGCAGGTGTACTTTTTACAATCATTACCAAAACAGCTACATATACCTTAAATAACGAAAAGATTAATATCGGATTATATCTTGCTCTTATTCTCGGATGGATTATTCAGGGTATGTCCGAGGAAGTTGTCTGCAGAGGTTTCTTCCTTGTATCTTTATCAAGAAAGCTTCCCGTGCCTGCAGCAATCTTTATCAGCTCCTTCGCATTCGCTGCAATTCACCTTGGCAACAACAACCTTACTGTACTTGCATTTATCAATCTGGCTCTCTTCGGAATCTTTGCTTCACTCGTATTCTTAAGAACAAAGAACATCTGGTTTGTAAGTGCTATTCACAGCGTATGGAATTACGTTCAGGGTAACTTCTACGGAATCCCCGTAAGCGGCGGTTTCTCCGGTCCTCACATTCTTACTGCTCAGTTCGATATGACAAAGGAAGTTATCAACGGCGGCGCATTCGGTCTCGAGGGTGGCCTAGCAGTTACAATCGTACTTGTAATCGGTTGTCTTATTACAGTATTCCTTCCTTCTTTCAAGAAGACTCAGGAATAAGATTCAGAAAAACACATGCAATTGAAAAGGCTGCCCGAACGGACAGCCTTTTCATATTGTCTTAAATATTATTCAAAAAAGAATCTACTCTTTCTTTTGTCTTCTCGGAAGTCCAGATATCCACCTGGATTTTATTATCCTTCACGTAGCGCTTACGAAGATCTACACACTGCTTTAAGTACTGCATTGTAGCCTGGCTGTCTATCTTCGACTCACCACTGTTCCTCTCGGCAAAAGTATAAGGAATCTCCGTTACCTTGCTGAACTTAGAAGTAGCAAGAACCTCAATCATTATCTTCCATCCGATAGGTCTCATATCAGCCTGGCTGATTATTTCCTTCCTGAACATAAACAGTCCGCTTGTCGGATCGGAGATTTTACGAAGACACGGGAGCATAACCTTACCGATATTTCTTGCCGTACCTGAAATGAACTTCCTGTACCAGTTAAGTCCTCCGTCGCTTCCTCCGGGAATGAGTCTTGAAGGAATACAGATGTCAGCACCGTTCTCGAGAGTTACGTACATGGGAAGCAAAACCTCCGGCGGATGCTGAAGATCCGCATCCATGCATGCAAGATAATCACCATGCGCTGATTTGAAGCCGAGAAGAACTGCAGTAGCAAGTCCCTTCTCACCTTCCCTGTGAATATAATTAACATGGCTCTTCTCAGAAGATACCTTCTCCAAAACGGAAGGTGTCTCGTCGGTAGAATCATCCACGAAGAAAATCTCGTGGTCAACCTTCTGAAGTGCATTGTCAATTCTGTCTACCAGAGAAACTATATTGTCTTTCTCATTAAAGGTAGGAATTACTATAGAAAGTTTTTTCATATCAAACATCTCCGTTAACTGATGTATCTAAGATGTTACCACAACTACTGCAAGAAATCTCATTATAAAGATCTGGTCTTAGCTTTATTATCACTATTGACCTTATCGTTATAGGCATTCATTCCTGAAGCAACGGCACCTGCTCCGGCAGCAGCTGCCGCAAAAAGGCCGAGCTCTGCAAGCTTTATAAACGTTCTTATAACGGCAAATAAAGCAGTAACAGATGCGAGGATGATTCCGGCCCAAAGGAAAGGCTGCCAGATGAATCCCGCAAGCATCAGAAGAACTGACAGCGCAGCCAGATACCAAAACTTTACAAAGAACCAAAACAGAAACCACAGAGCAAACTGCCCGGCAATACTAAAGAATCTTTTCATATCCATCCCTCCAAAGACCATTATACAACCGCGCTTTGTAATGATAAAATCGAGTAACAAGATTGATTCGGAGGCTGTATATGAAACTCAGTGATCTTTTGAACTACGATGACATTGTTATTCAGTGCCACGATAACCCGGATGCGGATGCTTTGGCATCAGGATATGCAATTCACTCCTACCTTACCGAACACGGTAAATTACCGAGATTCATATACAGAGGAAGAAGGGAAATAAATAAGAATAACATCAAGAAGATGATTAAAGACCTTGAGATTCCCATATCCTACGAACCGGACTTCTCCGAAGAACCTGAACTTCTTGTCACTACCGACTGTCAGTATGGTCAGAGCAACGTAACTTGCGGCAAAGCAAAGAATGTTGCAGTTATCGACCACCATCAGGTCAGCGGCGAACTTCCTGAACTTAAGGAAGTAAGAAGCAGACTCGGCAGCTGTTCCACAGTTGTCTGGGATATGCTCAGAGAAGAAGGGTACAACGTAAATTCAAACATGAAGCTTGCTACGGCTTTACACTTCGGTCTTTATACAGATACCGGAAAGCTTACTGAGATTAGTCATCCTCTCGACAGAGATATGCTTGATGCACTCATAACTGACAACGACCTTATAAGGCAGCTTAGTCTTTCTGTTATTTCTCTTGATGAACTTAAGATAACAGGTAAAGCTATTCTCGGCTTCGATTATTTTAAAGAACGCTCCGCGCTTATTATTGAAGCTGAAGAATGTGACCCGACAATACTCGGAGTAATGAGCGATTTTGCACTTGAGACTGAAGACGTAAATATCTGCGTGGCTTTCTATAAGACTTCACAGCAGATAAAGTTTTCGGTAAGAAGCTGTACTAAGGAAGCTCATGCCAACGAGCTCGCAGAATATATCTCTGACGGCTTAGGCGGAGGCGGCGGACATCTCTTTAAGGCAGGCGGATTCCTGTTCACGGAAAAGGTTGAAGAGGATCCCAAAGATCTTATAAGAGACAGAATCGACAGGTATTTCAAAAAATTCAAAATCATATATGCCAAGGACACAGTGCTTGATTCTACTGACATGAAAGCTTATGAGAAGCTGCCTGTCGAAGTTGGTACCGTTAAGCTTTCAATGCTCTATCCTGTCGGAACACCGGTAGAAATAAGAACACTCGAAGGCGACATCAATATATTTGTCGAGAGTGATACCTACCTCATGATAGGCGTTGAAGGCGAGATTTACCCCATCAAAGAAGCAAAGCTCAAGTCCAGCTACGCTCCGTCCGGAAACAGCTACAATAAGTCTTTTGAATATTCTCCAACGATAAAGAACAATCTCACAGGCGAGAAGAAAACCGTTATAGAATATGCAGACGCGGTTATCGGTGTCGGCAAAACAAAAATAATGGCAAGACCTTTGGGCGAGAACGAGTATGTGAAGCTCTTCACCGCATGGGACAATGAGAAGTACTACTCAGGCAAGCCAGGAGATTATATCGCTTACAGAGAAGACGACGTACACGATATATACATCATCCAGAAGGATCTATTCAGCCTGCTTTATAAGCCGGCTGAGTAAGATCAGATTCCGTACTGGTTTGCAAGAGCAGTCGGGACAGGCGAACCATTTGTTATCTCGTCTGCCATCTCAATCAACTGATCGACAGAATAGTGATCAAAACTTCCGAGCTGCCTGTCAGCTCCTGAATATAATGTAACCGAGAAAAATCTGTCCGCAGCGTCATTATGTCCGAGACAGCCATTTAAGCATGCAACCTCATACCAGCTGGAGACATCTATCACACAGCACAAATAACTGCTGTCAGTAACATATACACACCCGCTGTCTTCATCGTAAGTAATTCCCGCTTCATAATCGATATATCTGACAAAATCGTTGTCATTGTAGTAAATTGAAGTATTTGAGGTATAGCTCATCACTTCATCGCCAAAATAATATCTGTTCAGGATACCGCAATCGTTCAGAACCAGGAGAACTTCTTCGTCATTTATCTCAACCCAGTTTGCAGCTATAGCATTTCCATCCGTGGCGAATGTCCAGATTTCGTCACCGTTATTATTACAAATAACGATTGAATAATCGTCAATAAAAGCGATTTCATCACCGTTTGAAACTACTAATCGACAAATACTCCAGTTAGATGGCAATTCAGGACTGATAATGTCGCCGTTTTCAATATCAATCAGGAAAACTTCACCCTTATATCTGACCGCTATCTTCTCTGCTCCTTTAAAATATTTTGCATCTGCAATTTCATAAGGATCAGAAACGAACGACCATTCATCATTATTCAGATTAGTATCATAAGACTCTACAGTATCGTCCGTTATATCGTATGCAGTTATCACAAGTTTCCCGCGATCGTTACTGTCCAAAAAGCATATCATACCGTCATTCATCTCGGCATTTGCGTTAATGGGATAATACGTCTCTGTGATCTGCCTGGTATCATAATTCAGCCTTGAGCTTGAAGCATCAACAATCAGCATATCCACACCTTCGATCGTGCTAACGCTGATATATATTTTGTCTTCGTATATGCCGACAATATTGTAATCATTTCCGTAACGATGGATATCATACAAATCAAGTGTGCCGACTAATTCGTTTTCCTTTGCATCGATGACATACAGAGTATATAATCCGTCGTTACCTTCAATTATCGTCAGGTAATCTTCGGCGATAAAATAATCTACAATCCACGAGTCTAACACGACACCTTCCGTCTCTTCAAAGCGAGTATCATAGCAGTCGACATCGTAATACATCACCTTATAATTATCGCTCGCACGCAGGTAAATACCGTTATTTACAATCGCCATTTCAATGTCGTCGGTCATAAAACGCTGTACAACATATTCTCCGTCTTCCAGACTAAGAGGGGTTGCAACAGAACCATTCTCTGTAATAAACATGGGAATTCCGTCTTCATTGCGGTCTGACACATCGATTATCTTATCATTCAGTGAATATGTTATAAGAATTTCACCGCTGTTAATATCAAAAGTCTGACTGCTAAGACCACAGGAACAGCAAAGACCTCCCGCTGGGCCAAGTTCAGTTATCATGATGTCAACTTCATTCCCGTAAAAAGTGAATTCATTCGTCCAGACAAGCGAACAATCCTCAGCATTTGCACAGAACAGCTGAAAAGTCTTTTCTCCAAAGACTCCTGAACCGGAAAAGGACCCCAGCAGATCATAATAAGTCAAAGTATAATCAAATACCAAATATGAGAGTTTACCATTTGAAAGCCAGCAAAATCCGCCCAAATCTCCCTCATAAAGTTCACTATACTCGAATGCTCCGCTGTTAAGGTCCAAAATGCTGACGGCAAAGTGCTCATAATCCACAGCAAAAGCGAGCACCTTAAAGGCTACTTTATTCTGAGTAGGATCAAGTTCCATTCTGGTGTAGTAGCTGTCATCCCAATCCTCGGGATAATGAAGTTCAAAAGTGCGAATAATCTCACCGCTGTCGCTGTCCAACATGATGAGAATCTGATATTCATCAGTACCGGAGGTCATCAACAGTAGCGTATATCCGTCTTCATAAGAGGCACAGAAATCATCACACTCACGATTATCCTCATCTATATAGGACCATTTTTCCTCTCCGCTGTCTGCATCAAAAGCACGCAGCGAATTTCTGTCTTTTAACAGAAGAATATCATCATCGGCGAACAGTAACTCCGGTTCCGATCCGATTGTAGAAGAAAAAGCAGCCTTAACTTCATGAGTAGATGTATCCCAAATTGATACATTTCCACATGAATCTATTGCAGCACAACTCTCGCCGTCTTCGCTGATTTTAAAATCGTAGATGTAAGCCGACATTCTGTAATTACAGGTATTAACAAGATTGAATCCGTCATCAACGGTATAGGCACGAGTAGCTTCTACCAATGCCCTCTCAGTCTCGGGAACTACCGGCCCTTCCGGATATCCTTCCGGAAGAGAAGCAAGAGCCAGGAAAGCAGCATCATAATCATTATGACTATCGGAAAGCATCAAAGATGCGTTAGCCAGATAACGTGATCTGCTCGTCATGGCTGCATCAAGACTTTGCTTAACCCTCTGCTCCCTGTCATATGTATAGACAACAAGACCTAACATAAGGGACAGAATCAATGCAAATACCAGGCTCACGCGCCTTAATACGTGAGCACGTCTTCTGTTTATAAGTTCATCATAAGAGCAGCCCAGGATAGCAGCAGCCAATCTGGGAAGTTCTTCTCTGTCAGCCTTTCCGATTGGAAGCCTGTAGTCACATGACAAAGGTTCAAGAGCAATTTTTACCGTATGTTCGCTTCCGTCTTCACTGGTGACCTTTTTATTCTCATATTTAAGAATATCCGGGATAACATCATAAGGCTCACCTGAACAAAGAACGGTCATGACATTATCTCTGCTGTGCTTACTTAAAAAGTACTCTATCTCTCTTTGTACCCACTGTGATTCCTTGGTATTCTCCGAGCAGATAACAATAAGATAATCCGAATTATCAAGTGCATTGTAAATAGTCTCGGTAAGATTACTTGTAGTTGGAAGCTCATCCTTATCACGGAAAACTCTCTCTATCCTGTTCTTACCAGTAAGCTTCTTTATCTTCGAAGGTACGGCGAAACGTTCGAGTTTACGCTGAACATGCTCGGCAATCTTTGAATCCAAAGGTGCGTGTCTGTAAGATATAAAAGCATTGTATTTTTGTATCATGATCCAAACCCTCAAATGTCCGTAAGGCAAATCACGGCGACTTTTTTAATATTATTCCAGCATCATTATACAACATCCCGGTTTGACATATATCAGGGTTATAAATAAAATCCAGATATGACTAAGATTCTAATTGTTGAAGACGATGAAGATATAGGAAATATTCTCTCGGGTGAACTTACAAAAGAAGGTTATGAGACCCTGCGTGCCTACTCGGGAACCGAAGGCAGGATTATGCTTAAGACCGATCCGGACCTTATTCTTATGGATCTGATGCTCCCCGGAATGACAGGCGAAGAACTTATATCTCACGTTACTGACGGCACTCCCGTTATAGCAGTAAGTGCCAAATCTTCCACCGACGACAAGCTTGAGCTTTTCGAGAAGGGCTGCGTAGACTACATCACCAAGCCTTTCGAGATAAAAGAGCTTAAGGCCAGAGTGAGAGTTGCCCTTAATAATTCTGCCAAAAAGAGGAATACGACCCTTCTTACGGCAGGCGATATCAAGATGGATACGGAGAGCATGCTGGTGACAGTCTGCGACAAACCGGTGCGCTTTACCAGAACCGAGTATGCGATATTAAGAATACTCATCTCCGGCAAAGGCAGAGTTATAAGCAAGCTTCAACTTCTTGACCTTATCGAAAGTGATACGCCTGACTGCATCGACGAAGCTTCCCTTAAGGTTCACATAAGTAATATCAGGAAGAAAATCAGAAACTCCGGTGGTAACGATATCATCGAAGCCGTTTGGGGAATTGGCTTCAAAGTAAACTCAGACTAATCTTACCTGTTTCTTAACTTAAACTTCTATCCTCCCTCCTGTATGCTCTTAGGCAAGGAGGGAGTTTTTAATGGAATACGTTCTCACTACAGAATCACTGTGCAAAAAGTACGGTAAAAATAAGATACTTAACGACATAAACATCAAGATACCCAAGGGCTCCATTTACGGCCTCGTCGGTAAAAACGGTGCAGGTAAGACTACGCTTATGCGAGTAATAACAGGTCTTCAAGCCCCGAGTTCCGGCACATACACTCTTTCCGGCGTCAAGAATACCGACATGAAGATAAACCGCGTAAGAAGGAGAATGGGTGCTCTTGTCGAGACTCCCGGCCTTTATAAGAACCTCAGCGCATACGACAACATAAAGCTTCAGTACATTAATCTCGGGCTTACTTCCTTTGACGATATCCCCGAGCTTTTAAAGCTTGTTGCACTTGAAGATGCGGGCAAGAAAAAGGCAGGTAAGTTCTCCCTCGGAATGAGACAGCGCCTGGGAGTAGCTCTTGCAATGTGCGGCAACCCCGACATACTTGTTCTCGACGAGCCCATAAACGGCCTTGACCCGCAGGGAATAATAGAGATTCGCGAAATGCTTCTTAATATCAACAAGCAGAAATCTACTAGCATACTTATCTCTTCCCACATCCTCGACGAGCTCTCAAGACTTGCCACTGACTATGCCTTCATAGATAACGGAAGGATACTGCAGACCTTAAGTGCAGAAGCATTGGCAAGGAAAACATCAAAAGCCGCCAAACTTGTAGTAAACGACAACAAAGCAATGAGCCGTGTTCTGGACAGAATGGGCTTGCGCTACGAAGTCGCTTCCGACGGCTCGATTGACGTATTCGGAGATATCAATGTCAGCTCCCTGGTTCACGAAGCCGACAAGGAAAACGTTGAGATATTAAAGCTCCTCGAGAACGATGAGACCCTGGAAGCCTACTTCATGAATCTCGTAGGGAAAGGCGGGGATCAGGAATGATTGCACAGATTCGCACTCTTCTTTACAGGGTTGTAAGAAGCAAATCAACCTGGATTCTTCTTATTGCCCCCGCGCTGATTCTGACTCTTGGTTTTTTACTCCGTTTGTTCGAAATCTCCATGGCAGGTTATGAGAACGCAATTATCCCCTTTTATCCGGCAGAATACGCAATTCTGCTCTTCTTCGCGAGTGCCGTCTTTACTCATATCATAGTCTCTACAGAAAAGTCGGACGGAGGCTGGCGCAATAAGATTAGCATCGGAGTAAAAAGAATCTATATCTATATGGCTTCATGGATTGTATCTGCACTCTTCGCGCTTCTTTCCACATCACTTTTTGTTCTTACGGACTATATTCTTAGAACGATCTGGGGTAATTCGCACACAAAAAACTACATCGCACCAGAAAACAAGTTCATTGTACTTACGCTTGTCTGGGTCCTGGCTTTTTCTGCCCTTTATACTCTAATAAACGTTTATTTTTCCATGAAGATATTCGGACTGGTTGTTTCCCTTTTAGCATTCTGGGGATTTATCGGAATCAGATCCTTATGCCAGGCAAGGCTTGATGAGCCATATAAAAAGTTTTTTGTAAACGAAGAAACCGGGCTGGAGGAATACGAAGAGAATCCCTATTATGTCACCGGTAACGTCAGAAAGGCTCTGGTTTACATAAGCGAAAGGGTGCCGATTGTATATAACGATATGACAGATGATACTTCCGACCGCAAAATCAGCAAACACGTCGATAAAATCCAGAAGGAAACTGCAATTGTTTTTTTATTAACTTCTACTGTCATAGGGATTGTGTCGTTCGAACGAAAGGAGATTACCTGATATGAAGAAAATACTTGGCGGTTATCTCTTCAGGGCAATTAAGACACTGGAAATCTGGCTGTTTATTGCCGTCACAATCTTCGCAGTCATAGTGAGCAATTTGGAATACTATGGCGGCGTATCAAGCGGCAACAGCGACTTGCTTAAGTCAGATTATTCCTTAACAACTACGGCAGAAGATGAATATGCCTTTATGGGTGCATATCCCCAGGGCGGCGATGCACAAATAGCAATAAGAATAAGAGTAGTATTGGGCAAAATCGATGGAGCAGGTTTATTTGCAGCCGCTTCAGCGACTATATTTACCGTCCTCTTCCTGAAGAGTCTCTTCTCACAGGGAACTCTGCGTAATCTCATTGCATCAGGTCACAAAAAGTCTACAATCTACCTTGCTTCACTGATTTTTTGCATCCTGGTATATATTCTTTTTGCTCTTATAGCACTATCAACCTTATATGTGTTTTTTGCAATAAGACAATGGAAGTTCCCTCTGTTCATGCCGCTTTTGACCGCCAGATGGTTCATGATATTCTTTATCGGACTGACGCTTGTCTCAGTCGCTTTATCAGTTCTCTTCTGTACCAAAAAAGCAATCGCATCTTTGGTTACACTTGTTCTTATTGTAGTGTTAGCTTCAGGCACAACTTCTTTTGGTGCAATCTCAGCCCTCATGTTGCCCGAGCGTAGTTTGTCAGCTGTCAAACTCAAAGAATACGTAGATTCTCACCCCGACAGCGACTTCGAGACCAAAATCGAATTTAATACCAAAAACTTCGAGGATAAACTAAGCATCTTGGAAAACGGCGAGCCGATAGACCCGGAAATATACCTCGGTAAAAAGGATCCCCATTACGTCGACGGAACCCCGCGTAAGATTCTTATGGCAATGATATATGCGAATCCGGGAAGTTATTACCTAATGGACGTTGTTGAGGTAATGACCAAATACAAAATGTGGGAGGCAGGTCTTTATACTATGAGCGATATATGCTGCACGACCTGGAGTGTAATCTTCACCGCGTTGGGATTAGCTGTATTCAGTAAAAAGGAATTAACCTGATATAATTTATGGCATGAAGATACTGATCGGCTTTCTGATTCTTTTGTTGATACTTCTTATCCTAGCTCTTCTTAAGATATATGACTTAAGAAAGGGTTACGATGAGCTGACGGAAAACATAAAGGATCAGATAAGCGGCGATACGGGAGTTCCGATAACTCTTACTACTTCAGATTCCAAAGCAAGAAACTGCGCGGAAGTTCTGAATGCCGAACTTAAGTCCCTTCGCGACGAAAGGCTTAAGTTTGAAGGCGGTAATCAGACCATAAAAGATGCGGTAACCGGTATCTCGCATGATCTGAGGACACCTCTTACATCCATAAATGCCTATCTTGATCTGATTGAAGAAGAAGGCGATGAGACTAAGAAAAAGGAGTATCTCGCAAGGGTAAAGAAAAGAACGGGCGATCTGAGCCTTCTTACGGAAGAGCTTTTTAAATACACGACTTCTTCCGATATGTCATCCTCTGCTCCTTCAGACAGTCGTGAGGAGATTGACCTTAAAAGAACACTTGAAGAATGTCTTATCTCCTTCTACGCGTCTTTTGTCTCCAAGGGAATCGAGCCTCATATAAACATGCCGGATTCTCCTGTTACAGCTTTATGCAACAAGAAAGACTGCAACAGAATCCTGGAGAATATAATCGGTAACGCTATTAAATATTCAGAAGGCGACCTTACAATAACACTTATGGAAAATGCTGCCATCGAATTTTCCAACCCTGCCTCTTCCCTTACTCCGCTTACAGTATCCAAGCTCTTCGACAAGTACTATACTGTCAATGACGCAGAGGGTTCCACCGGTCTCGGCTTTGCCATCGCTAAGGATCTGATTGAGAAAAACAGCGGAAGAATTGAGGCAGAACTCAAAAATCAAAACCTTATAATCAAATTATTTTTCTCATAACATCCCAAAAGCATTCATATTTTGTTACAATAGAAGTTAGTGAATTAGAAATTACGAGGTAATTTATATGAGACTAGTCGGATTTGTGAGTTTTCTTCAGGAACCGCTTAACGAGTTCTTTGCCAAGGTAAGACCTGAGTCCGGCCGTGTCTACGATCCCGAGGGCAGACATAAGGCACTTACTGATATAGCAGAGAACTTCAGACATTTCTGGGTCATGATGGATGACGAGCAGGAGATTATCGGTTCTATTGCAATTCAGGATCTTAAGTTCGATGAGAAGTATAAGGATGTCCTTCACAGGAACTGCGGAGAGATTAAGTGTTACTACCTCCTGAAGGAATATCAGGGTAAGGGCTACGGCAAAGAGATGATGGCATTCGCCATCGACCAGGCAAGATCATTCGGATACAACTGGCTTTACTTAGACAGCATCGCCAACAAGAGTGAGACTGCAATCGCCATCTATAAGCAGTTCGGATTTGAAGAGATCAGCCGCTATAACGACAATGAGAATGCTGATGTCTTCATGAGAATTAAGCTCTGATTAATAAGAATTAGTATTATAAGACCACCCGACGGGTGGTTTTTTGCTGCACAAAAAACCTTCACGGCTTTTGACGGACCGTGAAGGTTAAATTGTTTTCTTAAAGTAATTCGCTTATTACTGTGCCTGAACAGCTGTAAGAGTTACAGTTGTAACGATATCTTCTACGGAACAGCCGCGAGACAAGTCGTTACAAGGCTTATCGAGACCCTGGAGAACTGCAACAGCCTCACACTTACCAAGTCTCTGAGTAATCTTATATCCGATATTACCTGCCTGAAGATCAGGGAATACAAGAACATTTGCATGTCCTGCAACCTTGCTTCCGGGTGCCTTGGATTCACCAATCTCAGGAATTAAAGCTGCATCGAACTGCATCTCACCGTCAAGCATAAGATCGGGAGCGAGCTCGTGAGCGATATTTGTAGCTTCCTGAACCTTGGATACGAGATCATGCTTGGCACTTCCCTTGGTGGAGAATGAAAGCATTGCAACCTTAGGCTCTTCAATACCGCAAAGCTTCTTTGCAGTGTTAGCTGCAGAGATGGCAATATGAGCAAGTTCTTCAGCTGTAGGACAAGGCATAACTACGCAGTCTGCATATACAAAAAGTCCGTCCTCACCGAATGACTTATCGGGAGATTCCATAAGGAAGCTTGAAGATACACACTTGATGCCGGGAGCAGTCTTGATGATCTGCAATGCGGGACGAAGCATGTCACCTGTGCTGTGAACTGCACCAGATACGAGGCCGTCTGCATCGCCTGTCTTAACCATCATGATGCCGTAATACATAACATCCTTAACAGTCTCAAGAGCCTGCTCTGCTGTTACGCCCTTGGCCTTACGAAGCTCATAGAAAAGATCCGCATAGGACTGAAGCTTATCGGAAGAAACGGGATCTATTGTCTCGATTCCTTCAATATCAACATTATTCTCGGAAGCTGTCTTCAGGATTGCTTCTTTGTTGCCGAGAAGGATAGGTCTTGCAAGAGATTCATCCTTGATGATTCTTGCTGCCTTTATTGTACGTACCTCATCTCCTTCGGGAAGAACGATTGTCTTTACGTTGGAGCGTGCCTTGCTTTTTACGCGATCGATTAAGCTCATGTTGTATGTCCTGCCTTTCGTTTATATCAGAGATCTATGCCTTCGAAGCCATCCCAGACAGGCTTACCCTTATATGTATTTATGGGAAGCTCACCGTGAATTGCATCGTATACTGTATGTGCAAGAGCATCCTGCTCAAGCTCTCCGGGGTATGTGCTGATAGGAGCAATAAAGCCGCAGCGCATTGTGATGTCTTCTGTAATATCAGCGAATCTTAAAAGTCCGCCTGTAAGAAGGATGGCATCTACCTTACCGCAGAGAACGGCACTCATCTCACCAATCTGCTTACAAATCTGATAGATCATTGTCTTCCAGACAAGAGTTGCCTTTCTGTCTCCGGCATCAACGAGAGCGTGAATCTTATCTGAATCAGATGTGCCGAAGAGGCTTACAAAGCCGCCTGCTCTTGTGCACTTAAGACGTACTTCTTCCACGGAATGCTCGTCGATATAATCAAGAAGCTGCAATACGGGAACGCTACCGATTCTTGTGGGAGTATAAGTACCTTCACCGTCAGCACCCATGTTACCGTCTACCATCTTACCGTGGTCATGTGCGCTTACGGTAATACCGCCATCGATATGAGCTACGATGAAGTTGCAGTCTTCGTATCTCTTGCCGATCTTCTTTGCATAATCTCTTGCTACTGCCTTCTGGTTAAGAACGTGGGAATGAGAAATTCTGTAGATACCCTTGATACCTGTAAGACGTGCATAGTCGCAGTACTCGTCAACATTTGTAGGATTAAGAGTATAAGCGTCCTTACCGTACTCCTGAGCAAACTTCCATGCGAGCATAACTCCGAGCTTTGCAGGGTGTTCACTTCCGCCTACGCCTGCAACGGTATCTTCGTAAAGCTTCTGATCGATAACTGTTGTTCCGCCGGGCTGGGAATAAGCACTTCCGCCTCTTCCGATATAGATGTCGATAGTAGCGGGATCAATATTGTGATCCTTAAGCATGTCAACGATTACACCATATCTGAAGTCGAGCTGATCGTTAACGTGTCCGAATTTAAGGAGAACAGGAGCATCGTGGAAAAGATTCTCTTCGAAGATTGAAGTCTTGTTCTCGTAAAGGCTTACCTTGGTAGAGGTGGAGCCGGGATTGATAATAAGCATTCTTAAAATGTCGCTTGTATCTGACATAAGTATTACCTCTTTTTACGCGATTTCCTCTATGATAACATTCGCGGTTTTGAATTTACATCTGCAAAACAAGCGAAATATTTACTTAAAAGTGCTTTTTATATCAAATGAACGCCCTCAAAGCGTAAAATGTGTTATTTACAATAAGACCTTCTAAGTGTTACCATTTCCTTGATTGTAACTATATATAATTAATATAAATGAGGTGCACATGAAAAAGAACGAAAGAAAAGACCTTGTCACCAATATCTACACTGCTGATCCTTCTGCACATGTATTTAACGGTAAGATCTATATTTATCCCTCTCACGATGAGGATCTTGACATCCCCGAAGATGACGACGGCGAACAGTATGTAATGAAGGATTATCACATCCTTTCCATGGATTCACTTGACAGTGAGTGCGTAGATAACGGCGTTGCAATCAGCGAGACTGATATTCCCTGGGTTGGAAGACAGCTTTGGGCTCCCGACGCAGTTAATGTAAACGGCAAGTATTACCTTGTATTCCCTGCTAAGGACAAGAACGAGATTTTCAGAATCGGTGTTGCTGAGTCTGATTCTCCCGTAGGTCCCTTCAAGGCTCAGGAAAACTACATTCAGGGCAGCTACAGCATCGACCCTGCAGTTCTTCTTGACGATGACGGAAAGATTTTCTGCTACTACGGCGGTCTCTGGGGCGGTCAGCTCGAGATGTGGCAGTCAGGCAAGTTCAATCCCGACGAGCACAGACCCGAAGGTGATGAGAAGGCATTAGGACCCATGTTCGCTCAGTTCAGCCAGGACATGACTTCTTTTGTAACTACTCCCAAGATGATTACTATCCTCGACGAGAACGGTGAGCCCCTTAAGGCTAAGGACGAGGATCGTCGTTACTTCGAAGGCCCTTGGATGCATAAGTTCAACGGTAAGTACTACCTTTCCTATTCAACAGGTACAACACACTACCTCTGCTATGCAGAAAGTGATAAGCCCGAAGGTCCTTTCACATACAAGGGAAGAATCATGGAGCCTGTTATCGGTTGGACAACTCACCACTCTATCGTAGAGGTTGACGGCGAATGGTATCTCTTCTATCACGATGCAAAGAGATCCGGCGGATGCTCTCACAAGAGATCTGTTAAGTTCACAAAGCTCAACATCGCAGCTGACGGAACAATCGAGACAATCAAGCCTTACGATCACGAGTAATAAATACTCTTAAAGTAAACAATTAAGGAGTTGCTTATACGGCAACTCCTTTTTGTTTGTACTTTATCTGAGCTGATGGCCAAATCTACGGACATTTTTTGCA
>JAKSRK010000016.1 GCA_024403655.1 Saccharofermentans sp.
GTTCTATTCCTTTTTCGATTCCGCGTTCTTCTATTACTTCACTAAAATTACACATCGTACCGATATCCTCCTTAAGCTCCTGCGAGATGTCTATCCCAAATCTGCTTTTAAGACCTTCAACCTTCTCTTCTGCGCTTCCGTCGTCACTGAAGGTATAGTTAAGAAGCTCCATCAGTTCTTTTACATTATATCCTGTCTCGGTTGCACCATCAATTAACCCTAACTCAATTACTATGACTTCAATTTTGTCGTAGTCGGTTATGTTGTATTTCTTCTCGCCTGCTACAGACTTCTTATCAATAATAAATCTTGTTATACTGCTGCTTCTTGTTTTATCAGCAGACATGCATACCCATATCGAATATACCTTTTGAAGGTCCTCGTAATGAGAATTCTTTACTATGCTCCCGTATTCAGACGCGAGCATAACACCGCTATAGAATATCCCTCGAGTTACAGGATCGTAGGATAAGCTCTTTGTAGACTTCTGCCCTTCTATATCGACCAGTACACCGATGTTCTTCCTGCTTTGCTGCGGAAGCTTGCAGTCAAATCTTACATCGAATGTGACTTCTCCTGCCTTTGCCTTCTTCTTTCTTCCTGTAATATCAGGCCTTACAAGTATACTTCCTACTGAATGTCTGATATCAGCAGGAAGGTATTTCTCTTTTATTTCATCAAGCGATACATCCCTATACTCCCATGCAAGAGCCTTCAAAATCCGTGATGTATATTCCTTATCAGACAGAATCTTCTTACACTGAGCATCGTATCGCATATCGTTAATATCCACCGTTTATCCCCCTTTTCTTGGGTGTAGAACAGTGAATGCGCATTCGTGTTTACAGTCATCCTACACACTTGGCATCTACGTAACAAGTACAAAAAACACCTAAATTACGACAAAAAACACCAAATGAAGCCGCTTATACCGAGTGTCATTTCAATAATATTTTCGAGCATAAAAAACGCCGCACACTTGCGGCGCTTATCTTCAGTTTTGGATATCAGTCTTCTGACAGCAGCTGTCCAATCTCTTCAGGAGTAAAGTGATACTTTTGGTCGCAGAAGTGGCACTCAGTATCGATGCCTTTTGTATCTTCCGACAGTGCCTTTATGTCGTCTCTTGGAAGTGCTGCAAGACCTGAATACATTCTGTCTCTGCTGCAGTTGCACTTATAGCTTATGGGATAGCCGTCCATATAAACCATATCCGGATCGCCCATAAAGAGGTCAAGAATCTTAGCTGGAGTAAAGCCTTCCTCCATAAGGAAAGTAATATCAGGGAAGCCTCCGTTAGCTCTCTTCTCAACATAGTCGATATCTTCTTCCGTGGCACCCGGCATAAGCTGCACCATAAAGCCGCCCGCATTAAGCACGCCGTCAGGGCCGATCTGAACACCCAAAGCTACTACGGAAGGAGTCTGTTCGGAAGAAGCAAGATAGTAAGTAAAGTCTTCTGCAATCTCGCCCGATACGAGCTGAACCGAACCCGTGTAAGGCTCTTTAAGTCCGATATCTCTTATCACCGTAAGGGAGCCGTTACCTACTGCGGCACCTACATTAAGCTTCTGCGGTCTGTGGTATGTAGCCTCAACCTGAGTCTCAATAGCATACGCTTTGGCATGGCCTTGACTATCACAAACACACGTCATGCCGCGGATAGGACCGTCGCAGCGAATAATGGTCGTCTGCGTATCTGTAGGATTCTTCATGTTCTCTGCGATAAGAAGGGAGCCTGTAATGAATCTTCCGAGAGCCGCCGTAACTACAGGAGAAGTATTATGTATCCTGAGCGCTTCTGCAACGGCCTTTGTAGAATTAATGGCAACCGCCTTAACGTGACCTTTTAAGGCCATCGCTCTAATTATGTGATCTTCCTTCTGATCCATAGGAACGCCGGGGGCGTAATATGTGTTGTCTGTAGTGCTCATGTTATTCTCCATCTCTCCTGAAGACAAGAAATACCCTCTCGCCTTCCTCTTTGCGCGTAATATAACTTAAACCGTATTCTCCGGCCAAATCTTTAAGATAGTCTTCTGAGTAATATCTCTCGTATACGGTAGCATCGGCCCTGCTATAGTTCTGTCCGTCTTCGCTATAGAAGATCGTCATGTCGGAAGTGCTGAGCCCCGTCTCTTCGTCGTAGGAATTATCCCAGAGGAGAGTAAAATCGTCGTAGTCTTCAAAGAAAACATTATCGCCGAGCGTCTTCTCGAAATGCTCCTTTGTGGCAACATCGAAGATAAAAAGGCCGCCTTCTTCGAGGTAAGTCGCGAAAGACTCGAATATCCTTGTAAGCGCTTCCCTCTCCGTTATGTGATTGACCGTCTCGGTAGTGCAGATAAAGACATCCGCCTTCCCGTAAAGTTCGTACTCTGTAATATCCTGATTAAGCCACAGTATAGTGGAGTCTTCTCCTGCAAGATTACGTGCCTCATCCAGCATAAGAACAGAGTGATCTATTCCTATAAGATCGTAGCCGTAGTCCTGCTCAAGCTTTATGGTAATCGTACCCGAACCGCAGCCCAAGTCGCAGATAAGTCTCTTGCCGTCTTCTCCCTGAGGCTCGCTTTTACAGTATTCCTTAATGAAGGAATCAAGCATCTTCGCCCACGAATCGTGGTCGATGCCTTCCTGCATGCTGTCGTAGTATCTTGCGATTATGTCGTAGAATTCTTCGTTCATCAGTACAGGTATGCAGTAGGATCTACTCTCTCGCCGTTAACTCTTACTTCAAAGTGAAGGTGAGCACCCGTAGATGTTCCGGTACTTCCGACTTCAGCAACTACCTGTCCGGCTGATACATACTCACCTGAAGATACATAAATATTTCTGCAGTGACCGTAAAGAGTTACAACTCCGTTGCCGTGGTCGATCATGAGGTAGTTACCGTATCCGCCGCCTGCAGAAGGATCAGAATAGTTAGAACCGGGACAGGGCAGGCATACATAAGATACCGTTCCTGAAGCAGCCGCACAGATAGAATCTCCAAAACCATTTTCTATATCGATTCCGGTATGTCCTCTCCACTGACCTGTTACAGGATGATATCTGTAACCAAAGGGAGAAGAGATTGATCTTGAATAAGTAGGCCATGACAAAGATACGCCGATTGAAGGATTGCTCGGGGGCGTAGTCGTCTCAGGCTGAGCTGCGGGAAGTTCTTCTGCCGTTCCCGTATCAGAAGATGATGAGGACGAATTCGAAGAGGAAGATGAATCAGATGAGCTGTCTGAAGAAGACTGCTGCTCCTGACTCTGGCTCTGTGCCTGTGCTGCCGCAGCTGCAGCAGCCGCCTGCTGCTCAGCGTAAAGCTCATTCTGAATCTGTGATATCTCGTTATTAAGAGCCGCTGCCTGGGCATTAAAGTCATTAACAGTCGCCTGAGCTGAGCTTATCTGGCTGCTGATATCAGAGATGCTGTTCTCCGTGATACCAATCTGCTCCTCAAGTTCTCTAAGCTGCTCCATCTTCTCATTAGCTGCAGCTTCCATCTCGTTAGCTTCCTGAAGTGCATACTCTTCCTGAGCTCTTGCATCGTCGAGAGCTATCTGCATCTGATCTACCGCCTGATTGTCGGCGTCGGCGATAAGTGTAATAAGTTCGATATTAGTAAAGAAGCCCGCGATGCTGTCTGACTGAAGAAGTATTTCAAGCGGAGACTGATTCTGGTACTCAAACATTACGGATACACGGTCGCAGA
The DNA here is from genome assembly GCA_024403655.1 of Saccharofermentans sp. Taxonomy (GTDB): domain Bacteria; phylum Bacillota; class Clostridia; order Saccharofermentanales; family Saccharofermentanaceae; genus Saccharofermentans. The sequence goes on from JAKSRK010000016.1 coordinate 3,707, forward strand.
ACATCTGCTCAGTAGCCGCGAGTGTCTCCTGTGCCTCTACATATCTCTCAAGTGCTTCTGCCTTCGCTATAAGAGCTGCCGCATACTGGCTGGCGATAAGCTCATATTCAGCCTGCATCTGCACATTCTGTTCGTTAAGTTCGTTGAGCTGTCCGTTAAGGGCATCTCTCTGTGAAGAAAGCTCGCTGACTCTGCCGGCTGCTGCCTGCGCCTGTGCGAGAGCCTGATCTCTCTCTCTTCTTCTCTGCTCAAGCTCTTCCTCGGATGCTCTGTTAAGCTCCACAACCTGATCGTACAAATCGAAGATCGTAGGTCCCTTGGGAACAATAGCTGATGCCTGACTCATAAGCATAGCCGATATAAGCAGTGAACTGATAAGAAGCTTTCTTATTTTCATCTCTTTCACCTCAAACCTTAATATACTTTCTTACCGAGATACCGGATCCGATGGCACCGATAAGAACACCGATAACGGAAGCGATAATGAGAACCCACCACATAACATTTCCTGCCGGAATAAGGGCATAGAAACTGTTAAGGTCAACGCCTTCCATCACCTGATAGAATAATGTTCTGTAAGCAAAAATACTGATTGCCCATGCGCACAAAGCGGATATAAGACCGACAAGCGCGCCCTCTATAATGTAGGGAAGTCTTATGTAGGAATTGGTAGCTCCTACAAACTTCATGATTTCTATCTCACTAGCTCTTGAATAAACCGAGATTCTTACCATGTTGGAGATGATAAAAAGGGCTATTACAAAGAGAACAATAAACGATATAACAGTAGCAAGGTTAACCATGCTCTTTGCTCTGGTCAGGAAATGCATGACATTACTTTCCTGTGAGACCTTAGCTACACCCGGAAGCATCGTAAGTCGGTTAACAACATCCTGAGCCATGGCCGGATCTGAGATCTGAACATGGAATGTATAAGGAAGATATGTGTTGTAATCGAAGTCATCGAGAATAGATGCACTTGATCCGAGGTTAGTCTTGAAGTAATTATAATTCTCTTCGGGGTTTTGTACCGAATACTCGATGATCGCAGGATCCGCATCGATGGCAAGAGCCGTCTGATTCAGCTCTTCTTCAGTCACCTGAAGCTTCATGTAGACTTCAATAGGCGGTTCCTGGCTGAGCTTTCTCATTATGGATCTGACGTTTGCAGAGAACATAAAGAAAGCGCTCATGACTATAAGCATAAGAAGGATGGTAGTAATAGACGCAATAGTAACAAGAGGATGTCTCGCGATACCCTTGAATCCTTCTCTGACAGAATTCATAAAAGCTCTGAAACTCATTAATCGTCATCCTCCTGAATATCGAGGTCGATATCATTAAGGCTTAATTCTTCGATCCAATCGTCCCCTTTATCATCTTCTTCGTCTTCTTCACTGACTGACTCTTCTTCCGCCTTTACTTCTTCAGCGGGCTTTTTATCTTCGTCATTAAAGACAATATCAGCTGTTTTTGCAGGCTCAGACTCTGCTTCTGAGACTTCTTCCTTAACCTCTTCGTCAGCTTCTGTCTCTTCTGCTACTTCTGCCTTTTCAGCTTCTTCAGCCTCTGCCTGTGCGGCAGCAGCTGCAGCTTCGGCCTCAGCCTTAGCCTTGGCTTCCTCTATTACTTCGGGAGGAGTCTCACCGAAGAAGAACTCAGCGGGAGCCGGTACTTCATAATTCTCGTCATCGAAATTATCAGAGTAGTCAGCATCACCTTCAAAGTTCGGATCATCGCCGAAGGCAACGCCCGCATTCTCAACACCGTAGCCGGAGAACTCCTTCTCTTCAGGCTTCTTCTCCTGCTCGTACTTACTGTCTTCTTCGTCTCTGGCAATAAGTCCTGCATCAATCTCGATAACTCTCTTCTTCATTCGGTCAACAAGATTGGAGTCGTGTGTGCATACCACTACCGTACTTCCGGATCTGTTGATCTCCTGAAGAATAGCCATAATATTCTCTGATGTCTCAGGATCGAGGTTACCTGTAGGCTCGTCAGCAACTATAAGCTTGGGGTTATTTACCATGGCTCTTGCTATGGCAACACGCTGCTGCTCACCGCCTGAAAGTTCCTGCGGATATGCATCAGCCTTATCCTTAAGACCTACAATATTGAGAACAAGCTGAACCGTCTGTGTCAGGCTCTTTCTGGGGATACCGATAATCTCACCTGCGAAAGCAATATTCTCAAATACCGTCTTAGTCTCGATAAGACGGAAATCCTGGTAAATCATACCAATCTGGCGTCTTAATACGGGCACCAGAGCTCGGCTCATGGACGATATATTAAAATCGTCGATATAGACATTACCTTCTGTAGGAACCTCCTCACAGGTAATGCACTTCATTAATGTTGATTTACCTGAACCCGATTTACCGATGATAAATACGAATTCTCCGTCTTTAATCTCAAAATCAATGCCTCTTAAGGCATCAACGCCAGACTTATAAGTCTTATGGACGTTCTCAAAAACTATCATCTGATCATGTTATCCTTACTGGTCTCGAGATACTCCAGATAAGTTCTTACCATGGATGCCATCTTAAAGAGAACGGCATCATCAAAGGAACGTAAATCAAGACCGGTGTTCTTCTTGACTTTATCAAGTCTGTACACAAGAGTATTTCTGTGTACATAAAGCTCACGGCTCGTCTCAGAACCGTTGAGGTTATTCGCGAAGAAGCTCTCGATTGTAACGATAGTATCGTCATCAAGTGTCTTATAAGCTTCGTTGGGGAATACCTCATCTATAAACATCTGGCACAGTGTAGCGGGAAGCTGATAGATAAGTCTTCCGAGACCTAACTTGTCATATCTGGAGATATAGCAGTTCTTCTCAAAAATCTTACCTACACGAAGTGCGAGCATGGCGTCTCTGTAGGACTTCGAAATATGCTGGAAAAGACTTACAAAGGAACCTACGCCGATAAAGACTGTAAGTCCTTCGTTATTAAGACAGTCGAGAACCGACTTTGCACTGTTCTCGATAAAGATATTTCTCTCATCTTCCGAACCGATAGCTTCTTCAGCGTTAAGCACGATGATTGTAGTAGTCTCATCCATTGCAAGAACGCATGCACTCTCAGAATCGGAATAGAAATTCTGAAGAATCTCAAGGACTTCGGCACCGTCTTCTCTTGTTGATCTTACGACGAATACAATCCTTGCTTCAGAACAGTTAATCTTATATTCTCTTGCCTTTATGGGAATCTCACCCTGAAGCTCATTCTCAAGAAGTACATTCTTGGTGAAAAGCTCCTTCTCGGCATCTGTTCCCCTCTCCTTGACTGCTGTCTTAATCCACTCGGCGATAAGCTCAAGATAGATTCTTGCAGAGGGTTCATCACTCTGTATATAGAGGATGTATTTAAACTGTTCACCGATAGCGACCTTCATGTAGGTCCTGTCAGCGGTACCTGAGAATACATCATCAGACATCATTACGGCTCTTGCCGATGAATCTGTTCTTCCTTCGTTCTCAGGATCCGTGGATGCAATTACCAACCCGTTCGTATCCATGACTCCGACATCCTGCTTAAGGATTGTCTTTGTCTGGCGCATACATTTCTTGATCTCTTCCATTCTCGCACCACACTTTCTGCCAAAAGCATATTTCTACGTATTAATAATATATTTTTTTGGCAAGATGCACAAGTTCATGACAGCTTTTGACACCAAAGCGTAAAAGACCCCAATAAAAAAGGCCGGACCACCACATAGGTGATCCGGTCTTTTAAACACAACTCTTATCGAGTGTTTATTCTTAGGAAATGATGCTCTGCTCTGTATCCTTATCGAAGAGGTGGATACGGTTAGCATCGATAGCAAGGTCAACAACCTGACCAACTGCAGACTGAGAAGTTGTAGGGTCAACTCTACATGTAAGAGGAAGTGATCCGTTAACTGTTACATAGAGGTATGTCTCAGCACCAAGCATCTCAACGACGTCAACGTCAGCAGAGAAAGCTGTATCAGGGTGATCTGTAACGAATGTTGCTTCGTCTGTGATTGCCTCAGGACGTACACCGAAGATAACTTCCTGACCGTCGCGCTCCATAACTTCCTCAACAGCATAACGCTCAGGAAGGCGAACTGTAACGTTCTCGAATGAAACGTAAACATCAGAACCCTCAACGTTGATTGTAGCGTTGATGAAGTTCATAGGAGGCATACCGATGAATCCTGCAACGAATGTATTAACAGGGTTATCGTAAAGCTCCGTAGGAGAGTCAACCTGCTGGATGAAACCATCCTTCATAACTACGATTCTCGTACCCATTGTCATAGCCTCTGTCTGGTCGTGAGTAACGTAGATGAATGTTGTCTTAAGTCTGTGGTGAAGCTTTGTGATCTCAACACGCATCTGAACACGAAGCTTAGCGTCAAGGTTTGAGAGAGGCTCGTCCATAAGGAATACCTTAGGATCACGAACGATAGCACGGCCGAGAGCAACACGCTGTCTCTGACCACCGGAAAGAGCCTTGGGCTTTCTGTCGAGAAGGTGCTCGATCTCAAGGATCTTAGCTGCTTCACTTACACGACGGTTGATTTCTTCCTTAGGCATCTTCTTAAGCTTAAGAGAGAAAGCCATGTTATCCTTAACTGTCATGTGAGGATAGAGAGCGTAGTTCTGGAAAACCATCGCGATGTCTCTGTCCTTGGGAAGTACGTCGTTGATAACACGATCTTCGATGTAGATCTCACCCTCGGAAATATCTTCAAGACCTGCGAGCATACGAAGTGTTGTAGACTTACCGCAACCGGAAGGACCAACGAGGATAACGAACTCCTTATCAGCGACTTCAAGGTTGAAGTCAGAAACAGCAACTACACCGCCGTCATACTTCTTGTAAACGTGCTGGAAAGATAAACTTGCCATATACCAATAACCTCCAAAAGTGCCCTGTGGGCTTTTTTCATCACAGATACTATAACAAATCAGTTTGACAGCTTCTATATGGCATAGTTGCCAAAAAAGGCAGGGGCAATTTGTAGGCAATTGCTTCTAAAACAGGGTTTCTTAGGGCTATCTGCACAGGCGTTTTGCGCCTCGTTTGTGCATCTCTCACAAGCACCCTTCGAAGCCCCCTGAATAAAAGTAAAAAATTTAAGACAATCGACAGTGTTGACATATGCATATTTATGCAGTATATTGCATAAATCACCATAAGATACGATGACATAACTATCCTCAGCTATCGCTTCTTTGGCGGCATATAAATATATAGTAATTAATTAAGGAAGTATTTTATATGGACACTATTAAGGTAAGTATTATTGGAAGCACAGGTTACGTAGGAGCTGAACTCGTACACGGCTTTATCGGCCACCCTAATGTTGAGCTCGTTCACCTGACATCACAGTCCTTCGCAGGACAGCTTTTCTCCGATGTATATCCGGTCTACAGAGGCCTTTGCGATATTGTCCTTGAAGATATCACTCCCGAAGAAGTTGCCAAGGACTCTGACCTTGTTATTACTGCTCTTCCCCACGGAGTTTCTTCCAAGACTGTTCCCGTATTACTTGAGAACGGCGCTCGTGTCATAGATCACAGCGGCGACTTCAGATATAAGATACTTGCTACTTACGAGAAGAGCTACAAGCTTGATCATCCTCATCCCGAACTTCTTAAGGAAGCTGTATACGGTCTTCCCGAGCTTTACAGAGATGAGCTTAAGAGTGCAAGACTTGTAGCTAATCCCGGCTGCTATCCTACATGTTCACTTACTGCTCTTGCTCCCTTCCTTAAGGCAGGACTTATCGATAAGGATTCAATAATCATCGATGCAGTTTCCGGTGTAACAGGTGCCGGCCGTAAGTCTGATCTCGCTTATGCTTACTGCGAACTCGACGAAGCTTTTAAGCCTTACGGTGCTGTCGGACACAGACACTCTACAGAGATAAGCGAGCAGTGCTCATTTATAGCAGGCGGTGACGGAACTGACCTCAAGGTAACATTTACTCCCCACCTCGCTCCTTTCAGAAGAGGTATGCTTGCTACTATCTACTGCAAGCCCTCCGCTTCCTTTACGGATGTATCTACAGAGAAGATTAATGAGATCTACTCCGAGTACTACAAGGATGAGCATTTCGTGAGAGTTCTTAAGAATAAGGAGCTTCCCGATGTAAAGGCAGTAAACGGTTCCAACTACATCGACGTCAACGGCGTATACGATCCCGAGACAAACGTAATCAAGCTTTTCTCTGCTCAGGATAATCTTGGCAAGGGCGCGGCTTTACAGGCAATACAGGCCTTCAACGCCATGTTCTCCCTTCCCGAGCAGACAGGACTTAACACAATAATAAGAGGTGTTTAATATGGCAGACAACAAAGTAATGCCCAACGTTACGGGCGAGATGCAGAACAAGATAGACAGAGCTTCCATCCTCATCGAGGCACTTCCCTACATGAAGAAGATGAGAGGCCAGACCATAGTAATCAAGTACGGCGGTAATGCCATGGTTAACGAAGATTTGAAGCAGTCCGTAATGGATGACATCACTCTTCTTAAGTTAATCGGCATCAATCCCATCCTCGTTCACGGCGGCGGACCTGACATCAACAACATGCTTAAGAGAGTTAATGTCGAGTCCCACTTCGTTAACGGCCTTCGCTACACAGACGAAGAGACAATGGGCATCGCGCAGATGGTTCTTATCGGTAAGACCAACAAGGAGATTGTCTCCAACCTTAACTCCAAGGGCGCGAAGGCAATCGGTATCTGCGGTATCGACGGCAACCTCATAGTAGCTGAGAAGCTTACAGAGGATGCTTCAGGTGCAGCTATAGACGTAGGCTACGTAGGTAAGATTAAGAAGATCAACACCCGCGTTATCGAAATGCTCGCAAGCGACGAATACATCCCCGTTATTGCTCCTATCGGTGTAGGAGAGAACGGCGAGAGCTACAACATCAACGCAGATACTGTAGCAGCCGAGGTTGCAATCGCACTTAAGGCAAGTAAGCTTATTACACTTACCGATGTTCCCGGCGTTCTCGACAAAGAAGGAAGTCTTATCTCCATCCTTAACGAAGAGTCCATCGCATCCTATATTGCAGACGGTGCCATCACAGGCGGCATGATTCCCAAGATTCAGGGCTGTCTTGATACAGTTACAAGAGGCGTAAACAGAGCCCACATCATAGACGGAAGAATACCTCACAGCATTATCCTTGAGTTATTCACTTCCAAGGGCATAGGAACAATGATTACACAGGAAAAGAGGGTTTAATTATGAGTAGCTTGGATAAAGATCTCGCTCTTACAATCAAATACGACAAAGACTACTGTCTTCAGGTTTTTGCTCCCATGAACGTAGCCTTCACAAAGGGTAAGGGCGTATACCTTTACGACACCGAAGGCAGGAAATATATGGATATGGTCGGCGGTATTGCCGTCAACTCATTAGGTCACGGCAACCGCGAACTCGTACGTGCCGTACAGACACAGGCAGCTAACCTTATTCACTGCTGCAACTACTACTATATTCCCGGAAGAAGTGAGCTTGCCTATAAGCTCTGCCGCTTAAGCTTTGCAGATAAGGTATTCTTCTCCAACTCAGGTGCAGAAGCCAACGAAGCAGCTATCAAGCTTGCACGTGGTTACTTCTACCACAAGGGACAGAACCGCTTCGAGATTATCACGGCAAACATGTCTTTCCACGGAAGGACAATGGGTACTATCGCTGCTACAGGTCAGGAGAAGTTCAGCAAGCCTTTCGCACCTAATCTGCCCGGCTTCAAGTATGTAGACTACAATGACATCGAGCAGCTTAAGGCAGCAGTTAACGATTCAACAGCAGCTGTAATGCTTGAACTTATCCAGGGCGAGAGCGGTGTTCATCCCGCTGACCGCGAATATATTAAGAATGTAAGGAAGCTTTGCGATGAGAAGGGTATTCTTCTTATCATTGACGAAGTTCAGACAGGTGTCGGACGTACAGGAAGAATGTTTGCTTATGAGAACTATGGCGTCTCACCTGACATCATGACTCTTGCCAAGGGCTTAGGCGGTGGCGTTCCTATCGGAGCTACACTTTGCACTAACGAAGTGGCAACCGGCATGAAGGTAGGCGATCACGGTTCCACATTCGGCGGTAACCCCCTTGCAATGGCTGCAGGTAACTGCGTTCTTGATCAGATTATGGACAAGGACCTTCTTAACAACGTAGGTCAGGTAAGCGGAGTTATCTTCGATCAGCTTCAGGCTCTTAAGGATAAGTATCCCGTCATCACAAGCGTTCGTGGTATGGGTCTTCTTATCGGTATCGAATTCGACGGCACAGTATCTTCTTCCGGCATGAAGGAAGCACTCTTCTCCAAGGGATTCCTGGTAAGTGCCATCGGCAAGAGCACTATCCGTATTGCTCCTCCCCTTATCATCTCACAGTCCGAAGCAAAGAAGTTCTGCAAGGCACTTGCTGATATCTTAAAGTCTCAGAAGAAGCGCCCCCTGCAGCTTACAGCAGCAGAAGGCTCCAGGAACGAAGAGGCCATCAAGGAAGCAATAGTAAAAGAGACAGGCGTTACTATCTCATCAGTAGATAATAACGAGCTCGAGTAATAACACTAAGGAGATTATCCATGAAGCATTTTATAGATTTACATGAAGACGTAGGAATCGAGGAACTTAACTATCTTCTCGATATCGCAGCTGATATGAAGAAGAAGACAAAGACAGGCATCGAGCACCATTACCTTAACGGTAAGTCACTCGGCATGATCTTCACAAAGTCTTCCACAAGAACCCGTGTATCATTCGAAGTCGGTATGTACCAGCTTGGCGGACAGGCTCTCTTCCTCTCCAGCAACGACATCCAGATCGGCCGCGGCGAGACAATCTACGATACAGCAAATGTATTGTCCGGCATGCTTGACGGAATCATGATCAGAACATTCAAGCACCAGGATGTTGAAGACCTTGCAAAGTATGGTTCTATCCCTGTTATTAACGGTCTTACAGACGATCAGCACCCTACTCAGATGATCGCTGACCTTCTTACAATCAAGGAGTGCAAGGGTGAGCTTAAGGGACTTAAGCTTGCTTACCTTGGCGACGGCAACAACGTAGCAAACTCCCTCCTTCAGGCTTGTGCCAAGGCAGGAATGGACGTAGCTATCGCTTCTCCCAAGGATTACACATGCCCTGACAAGTACGTTCAGCAGGCTCTTAAGGACGCCAAGATTACAGGCTCCAAGGTTCTCATGACTGAGGATCCTTACGAAGCTGCCAAGGATGCAGATGTAATCTATACAGATACATGGACAAGCATGGGTCAGGAAGAAGAGAAGGCCATGAGAGTTAAGATTTTCAAGGACTATCAGGTTAATTCCGACATCATGAACACAGCACATAAGGATGCAATCTTCCTTCACTGTCTCCCCGCTTACCGCGGCTACGAAGTAACGGAAGATGTAATCGACGGACCTCAGAGCAAGGTATTCCAGGAGGCTGAGAACAGACTCCACGCTCATAAGGCCATTCTTGTAAACTGCTTCCTGAATGACTGATAAAGAACTCGAATTAAGATTAGCAACAGCCGAGGATGCGGGACCCGTAAGGGATCTCGTTCGCTCGGCTATGCTTCACTATAGGGAAGAATCCGGAATCGTAAACGACACTCTGGAGTCTCTTACCGAGAGCATCGAATCCGTTCGTCACAGAATAGAGCAGAGCAACTGTCTCTGCCTCTTTGACGGGGATACGCCCTTAGGCACAATAACAATCAGCCAGTGTAAGACTCCTATGAAGTATTCGTTCTCCAGGAAGACTTCCAATTTCCTTGCAAAATATACAAGCTGCGGCTATATCTCCAGATTCGCAGTAGCTGACAGCGTAAGAAAGACCGGCCTTGGAAGCCGCCTCATGGACGAGGCTCTTACCTTCCCCGAAGCCGACAATCTTGTTCTTCTTCATACTGCCGTATCTAATAAAGGTATGTGTGAATTCTACGAAGCAAAGGGCTTCATTCTTATAGACAGCGAATCTTCAAGAGGCTACGAACGCGGCCTGTTCGCTCTTATCAAAAACTGACAAATCAGAGCTGAATTCATACTCAGACAACGTTAAATACTTTGTGACATTTCACCTTTAGGCTGCCTTATACAGTCTCACAGGGAACCAGCAAATAACCGCTGTCCTTATATATCTCTTTTAATGCCGTAAGCGCATTATCTCTTTCTTCTTCTGAATCATATATGGCAAAGACACTGCTGCCCGAACCTGACATGGCGGTATAGATGGGATTTGTCTTGCTCATATCCTCAATAATCGAATCTATCGCGGGAAGGAGTTCGCAGGCAGGTCCCTGCATATCGTTAGTTAAGATGTCTCTTAAGGCTCTGACTCTGTCCTCGGCTCTTCCCTCTTTATCAAGAGTATTCTTAATCTCTCTTTTATACTCATCTTCGTCGAATACGGCCGGAGACTCGTCACACATTTTAAAGCAGACAGGAGTAGATACACCCGCATCAGGCTTCACCATAACAAGGTGCATGCCGGCAAGGCTCCTGCAGGAAGTCACCTGCTCTCCGATTCCTTCGCAGAATGCGCTTTTGCCCGTAAAGAAGAAAGGAACATCAGCACCTAAGGAAGCACCGAGCTCATTAAGTTCTTCGCCGGTAAGCGGATTTTTAAACCTCTTCTGCAGAAGCTTTATTACACTTGCGGCATCCGAAGATCCGCCGCCAAGTCCTGCCTGAGAAGGAATATTCTTATTAACGTTTATTGTGATTCTGCCGTAGCCTTTGGCATCTATCTTATCTAAGTACTTACATGCAGCCTTATAGCAAAGATCATCTTCCTGCTTTAAGCCCGGCAGCATGTTAGCCACAACAATCTCGTCTTCTTCATCGGGATCAGCCGTAAGGTATATATCGTCAGCCAGAGAAATCTCTTGCATAAGAGTAAACAATCTGTGGTATCCGTTAGGATACTTACCGCAGATACGAAGAAAGAGATTTATCTTGGCATAAGCCTTTGTGCTGTATGTATGTGACATGCGTCAACTATACACTTTATCCTGCTCGAAAGCAAAAAAATCCCGTCGCCATAATACCGGCAACGGGACTTAAATGTTCTGTACTTATTCTTAGAATCAGCTTACAGCTTCTGCTGCAGTATCCGCGGGAATAGCTATCCTTACTGCTCTTGTGAGTACGTCGATGTAACTGTAAGAAACAATCTCGTAATCCTCTTCAGCTTCTCTCTTGCACTTGACTGTGAATACGTTCGGGTAGCAATTATCAATGATGCCTTCATGGATAATCAATCTCTTACGACCGCCATTGGAAGTGAGTCTAACTCTGCTGCCAATCATGGACTGAAGCTTGCTCTTGCAAGAATCAAGGTCAGATCTGATAATCATGGGTCCTTACCTCCGAGTAGTTGATGCAATACAAAATTGACTATAACAGTTTCTTGATTTTTTGTCAACGAGGTGCCACAAGATATAGATTCTTTTTGTGTAATTCCAACAAAATGTAGTGTTCACGGCGTTTTCGGGCCTTTTTGTGCGAGCTCACATTGGAAAGACATATATATATATTGTAAAATCACTATGCCTAGAGAATACAAAAGATATGTTAAAGACGGGGGTTTTTACATGCTTAAAGACATAGAGATCGCAAGACAGGCCAAGCTTGATCCGATAACAGAGATTGCAAAGAAGATAGGTCTTACTTCAGATGACCTTGATCTGTACGGTAAGTACAAGGCCAAGATTCCTCTTGATGTTATAAAGAGACTTGAGAACAAGCCTGAAGGAAAGCTTGTCCTCGTAACAGCAATGAATCCCACTCCCGCAGGTGAAGGCAAGACTACGGTCAGCATCGGCCTTGCACAGGGCCTTGCAAAGCTCGGAAGAAAGCCTCTCCTTGCTTTGAGAGAACCTTCACTTGGACCCGTATTCGGCATTAAGGGCGGAGCTGCAGGCGGCGGCTACTCCCAGCTTGTTCCCATGGAAGATATCAATCTTCATTTCACGGGAGATCTTCACGCCATTACTTCTGCCAACAACCTTCTGGCTGCTATGGTAGATAACCATATATATCAGGGCAACAGCCTCAATATCGATAAGGATAAGATTCTCTGGAAGAGATGCATGGACATGAATGACCGTGCCTTAAGAAATATCCATATCGGAGTCGGCGGCGGCACCAACGGTATCGAGAGAGATGATTCTTTTGTAATCACTGCTGCTTCCGAGATAATGGCCCTTCTTTGCATGTCAAAGGACATGGAAGACCTTAAGAGAAGAATCAGAAATATCGCTGTTGCATACGACCTTGACGGCAACATCGTTACTGCAGGTCAGCTTCAGGCAGAAGGCGCTCTTGCCGTTCTTCTTAAGGACGCAATGTGCCCCAACCTTGTACAGACTTTGGAGCACGTACCCGCTCTCGTTCACGGTGGGCCTTTCGCCAATATTTCTCACGGATGTAATTCCGTCATAGCTACAAAGGCCGGTCTCAAGATGAGCGATATCCTTGTTACAGAGGCAGGCTTCGGTGCAGACCTCGGTGCTTACAAATTCCTTGACCTTAAGTGCAGAGCTGCAGGCATCTGGCCCGACGCTGTTGTTATCGTATCTACGGTAAGATCCTTGAAGTATAACTCCGGTATCCCCAAGGAAGAACTTACAAAGCCCAACGTTGAGGCACTTCGAGCAGGTTTCCCTAACCTTGCAAAGCATATAGAGAACATGATGGCTTCCGGTATCCCCGTAGTAGTAGCATCCAACCGCTTCCCTACTGATACTGACGAAGAGATTGCAGAGATGAAGCGTCTTTGCGAAGAGACAGGTGCCATGTATGCAGCTGCAGATGTTTTCTCCAAGGGCGGCGAAGGCGGAATCGAGCTTGCTAATATCGTTACTTCCATCCTCGACAAGGATGAGAAGCCAGAGCCCAAGTTCACATACGACCTTAAGGATTCCGTTGAAGAGAAGATTCATAAGGTTGCTGTTAATATCTTCGGTGCAAAGGATGTAGATATCCTCCCCGAAGCTCAGGCAAGAATCGATGAATTTACCAAGTCAGGCTACGGTGAACTTCCCGTCTGCATCGCCAAGACACAGTATTCATTGTCAGACGATCCCAAGGCACTCGGAAGACCTGAAGGATTTACTCTCACTGTACGTGAAGTAAGACTTAGCGCAGGCGCAGGCTACCTCGTTGTATTAACAGGTAAGGTCCTTACAATGCCCGGCCTTCCTTCTCATCCCGCGGCTCTTGATATCAGCATCGACAACGATAACGTCATCCACGGACTTTTCTGATTCTGATGAGATATAATCCCAATCCCACATTCCTTACGAAGGCGTCGGGTATCAGGCACAAAAGACTTACCAGAACACTTATTGTTCTGGCAATCGTGCTGGTCTTATCCCTTGCTACGGTCTTTGTCATGTGGGAAGCTCATATGCAGTCCATTTATAAGGAACGTTTCCCCGATATGGTAGGTGCTGCTACAGCCACCCATACGGAGCGAACCAGTAAAGAGACAAGCGAAGAGACTACCACGGAAGAAACTACCGAGGAGACAAGCGAGGAGACCACAACAGAATCTCTCCTTGCTCCCGTTGTCCCTCCTACTTCAAGCGTGGAAATCCCTGAGGAGACTGAGGCTACAGAGCAGAACAACAGCCCCGACCCGCTTCCCGAATATGAGCCGGTCGTCTTCTCCTCATCTCATCCGATCCAGTCCGTCTCCCACGAAGAGCGCGACATTATGCTTGAGGGTTTGCAGCAGAGCGTATTAAGCTACATAAACGCCAATCCCGGCGAAAGGATTTCTTTCCGCTATGTAAACCTTGCTTCCAACGAGACTCTGGGAATAAATGACTTAACTCCAATTATTCCCGCCGGAGCTTACGCCCTTCCCGCAGGAATCACCTACTGTGAAGCAGTGGCCTCAGGTTCTGTCATTCCGACCAACACCGTTACTTACGTTGGCGAAGAAGGCCCCGGAGGTGCTTCATATATAGCTTCAACCTATCAGCCCGGCAAGAGCTTCTACCTGGGAAGCTGCATGGCTCTTACACTGGTAAAGAACGATTCACTTGCCTATAACTATCTTCTTAACAGTATAGGCGGCACAGAAGGCGTCTGGGAGCATGTGTCAGGCATAAGCGGCTACATCAATTACACTGCCAGCGTAACTTATGAGAACTATACCGGAACGATAATAAGAGGCAGCGGCAGAAGCAGCGTATACGATCTTGCCACTTATATGGAATATCTTTACTACGGTTATATCAACGACTGCGACACCTATCTTCCCCTTATGGGCGCCATGCAGGAATCCGAGCTGCCCACGGCATACAGAACCTCCTTCGGCGAAGATGCGCTTATTCTTCACGTAAGCGGACGCAATGAAGAGTCGCACTCTTATACTGACGTGGCAATAATCGACGGTCGCGAACCCGTTATTCTCGTTATATCCTGCGAATGCAGTTCTTATGACCGTGCAAATACAATAATGGCGGACCTTTCAGGCTATCTCAGTTCTTATATCGAGGCCTGTCACTCCTAAGAGTTCAAACTCTTTACGCAATATGCGAGTTTATGTGTTATAATGTCTTCGGTTCATCCCGTGTGATCTGTGGTCGGGGTCGGGTCTTGTGCAATTCGATCCCGTGAACCCTGTCAGGTCCGGAAGGAAGCAGCAGTAAGCGGACCTTCGTTTGTGCCGCAAGGGTGCCTGCCCGACTGCAGTTTAGACGGGATGAGCCTTTTTTATTCCCGGAAAAAGGTCAGAAGAGATATGGAACATGTAGCGTTATACAGACAGTTCAGACCGAAGGACTTTGACGAGATAGTCGAACAGAAGGCTGCGGTCGCCACTTTGAGACAGACGGTCATTTCCAAGAGACTGGGACATGCATATCTGTTCTGCGGTCAGCGAGGCACCGGTAAGACCTCCATCGCCAGAGTATTTGCAAGGGCGATTAACTGCGAATCTCCCGTTAACGGCAATCCGTGCAACAACTGCCCTACATGTAAGGGAATTCTTGACGGAAGCCTTATGGACGTCATTGAGATTGACGCAGCATCCAACAGAAGTATCGACAACATAAGGAAGATATGTGAGGAAGTAACATATGCTCCCTCCAAGGCTCCTTATAAGGTGTATATAATAGACGAGGTTCACATGATCACCACGGATGCATTTAATGCACTCCTTAAGACACTGGAAGAACCTCCCAAGCACGCGATATTCTTATTCGCGACAACAGAACCTCACCAGATTCCGGCTACAATCCTTTCCAGATGCCAGAGATTCGACTTCAGAAGGATTACGACGGATTCCATAGTATCAAGACTTAAGTATATCTGCGGCGAAGAAGGAATTAAGGCTGAAGACGACGCCTTAGCCCTTATCGCTTCTATGTCTGACGGTGCCATGAGAGATGCCATCTCCATGCTCGACCAGGCGGCTTCTTCGGCAGGCGGCAGCAAGATAACTGCTGAAGCCGTGGAAGACATGACAGGATCCGTCAACAAGGAGATTCTCGCCAGAATGTCCGAAGTTCTTATCGAAGGTAAGTTCGATGACCTGCTTGTACTTACAAGACAGGTATCTGACGGCGGAAGAGATCTTATTCAGTTCACGCTGGATCTCGCCGGATATTTCAGAGATCTTCTAATAGTCCGCATGATGCCCGATCCCACTTCCCTTGTGCCTGCTTCGGCAGCAAGTCTCAAGAGAATGTATGAGATTGCATCAAGGACCAACTCTAATACACTTATCGCATTTATATCGGGTCTGTCGAAGACCGTAACAGAACTTAAGTGGTCCCCTTCTGTAAGGACTTCTTTTGAAGTTACTCTCCTTCGTATGTGCGGACGTAAGGTTAAAGCCGACGAAGTCCCTCTTGTTATTCCCGATTTTGCCAAGAAGCAGGCAGAAGCTGCAGCTAAGATTTCAGCAGGTCTTCCCGCCACAAAGGAAGAGACTCCTGCCCCTGCTCCCACAGCTTCTGTAGAAGCTGAACCCACTCCTTCTCCCGCTCCCGAAGTAAAAGAAGACACTGAGGATGAAGCAAAGGAAGAAGTTAAGGAAGAGATAAAGCCTGAGGAGAAGAAGTCAGAGGAAGAAGTAAAAGCAGAAGATTCCAAGAAAGAGGAAGCAGCTACTCCTAAGAGGTCGCCTTTCGCTGATATGACTTCTACTAAGGAAGAGAAGAAGGAAGATATTCTTAAAGATCTTCCCCCTATAGCAAGAAGCGCTGAGAAGACAGAAGACAGCAAGGCTTCTTCTGATTCAGATCCTCTGGCAGCAATAAGGGCAAGGCTTGATTTTATGAAGAATTCCAAGCCTTCCGAGGAGAAGTCTGAGACACCTTTGTTCTCCGCTTCTGAAGCCAAGGAAGAAGAGAAGAAAGAGGAGTCTTCCAAAGAAGACAGTTCGGCCAAGGAAGATATTGCCGTTCAGGATGAGTCCGTTTCTTCAGAAGAACCCGTAGCTCCCCCCGCTCCTTCTGAGCCGGTTGATCCGGAAGACCTTCCTATGGAAAATCAGGTCGATATCTTTAATATCCCTTCGGAAGAAGACGTTCCTGCGCCTGCTTCTGAGCCTGAAGCTGCTCCCGCACCGGCTCCTGCCGAAGAGAAGAAGGATAATAACCTTAATATATTCGCGGATTTGTCTTCGTCTTTCCTTGATGACGTCAATATAGAGCCTAAGGAGAATACGGAGCCGGACGAGGATATCTACGCTCCTACGGGAAGAATGGGAGAGACAAAGAAAACCAAGCTTACGGCAATGGTCGAGACTACTCCTATCGCAGTAACAAAGGCTTCAGAGCAGACTGCTGATGTCGACGCGATGTGGAATGCGATTATTGAGAGAGTCTCAGGCAACGACTTCCTTTTATACCAGCTTTTAAATCAGGCTGAGCTTAAGATGAACGAGGATAAGGCATATATTGTCTTCCAGGATTCCGACGCATCTTTAATTGATACGATAAGGAAAGAGCCTAAGTTCAAGAGGGTCTCATCTGACATAAAGCAGGCTTTTGAAGGTATTAACAAGGTCTTCTTAAGCACATTAAGGCAGTACTATAACGCGGTAAACGGCGCTGCTCCCTCAGCTCCTTCGGAGAGCACGGCTGCAAGCAAGGCGGAAGAGTTCCTTAACAGGAGCAGTCAGGCCGGAATAGAGACCGAAATACATTTTGGCGACAATTAACGTTAACTGATATAATATAAAAGCTTTTTAAAAACGAATTTAAATATTGGAGGATATCAAAATGGCAAAAGGATTCAGAGGAATGCCCGGCGGAATGGGCAATATGGGTAACCTTATGGCACAGGCTCAGAAGATGCAAAGAGACATCGAAGTAGCTCAGGCTGAGCTTAAGCTTCTCAGAATAGAAGGAACAGCAGGCGGCGGACAGGTTAAGCTTACATTAGGCGGCGACCGTCTTATCTACGGTCTTGAGATTGGCAAGGAAGTTATCGATCCCGAAGATCCCGAGATGCTCTCAGATCTTATTATCGCAGCATTCAACCAGGCAAGCTCAGAGCTTGAGAAGACTTCTTCCGAGAAGCTCGAGAAGATCACAGGCGGAGTAAAGCTTCCTTTCTGATATGGCGCGATACTCACCTTCAGTTCAAAACCTGATATCTAAGCTCGGAAGTCTTCCGGGCATTGGCGGAAAGTCAGCTCAAAGGCTGGCTTTTCACATTCTGTCAATGTCTAAGGACGATGCGGAGGGGCTCGCAGAAGCCATCTTGGAGGCACGTAAGCTCACAGTAAGATGCTCGGAGTGTCAGAATTTTACAGACTCTGACCCCTGCCCTATCTGCTCGGATCCCACAAGGGACAAGTCTACCATCTGCGTGGTGGAATCTCCCAGGGACGTATCGACCTTCGAGAGAATGCACGAATATAAGGGCTTATACCATGTTCTTCACGGCGTATATAACCCAGTATCAGGCAAGAATATGAATGACATCACCTTAAGCCAGCTTTTTGACAGGCTCAGCAAGCACCCCGAGATAAAGGAAGTCATTATGGCGACCAACCAGACTGCGGAAGGTAATGCTACAGCCCTTTATGTCTCAAGGCTCCTTGCCCCTTCGGGCATCAAGGTGACCCGTCTGGCGTCAGGTCTTCCCATGGGTTCGGATATCGAATTCACGGATGATCTCACGCTTGCAAGCGCACTTAAAGGAAGAGTGAATATTACAACATGAGACTAGATAAATTTCTTAAAGTCTCCCGCATAATTAAGAGAAGGACCGTCGCCAACGACGTCTGTTCTCTCGGAAGAGTTACGGTTAACGGCAAGGAATCCAAGCCCGGCGTAAAGCTCAAAGTGGGAGATATTGTTACGATTCAGTTCGGTAACGGCAACGTCAGCTTCAGAGTATTAAAGCTCGAGAACACAGTAAAGAAGGACGATGCCGCATCTATGTACGAGATTCTGGAGGATGCCTGATATGGCATCCTCTTTTCCATTATTACAGTATCGTTAAAAAGCCCCCTGGGGCATCGCATAAAGCTCCCCTTAACGCTAAAATATACTTGTAAAAAGCTTCGAAAGGGATAGCGCGTGAAAAAGAAAGTACACAACACAACATTTTCTTTTGTTATGACGGTAGTCTGCATTGCCTTCGTGGTAGTTGCAGTTCTCTGCGCGACGAGGCTTTATGACGTACAGCAAAGAAGAGAGCGCCTCCTGCAGGAATCCCGCCAGCTTAATGCACAGAAGCAGGCTCTTCTTGATCAGAACGATGCCCTTCAGGCTCAGAGTGCTCACTCCGGTGATGAGATTTACATCGAGAAGGTCGCAAGAGACCAGCTCGACATGGTATATCCCGGCGAGATTATATTCAGAGTATCAGGCGAATAATCAGTCGACCCACTTTATCTGGAAGCGGTCGAACTTCACTTTCTCATTAAACTGTTCAGCGAAGAAAAGCGTTTGGTGAAACGCTGCAAATTCGTGCGTATTATTCTTCATCCATAAAGGAATTGGTATATCAAGCTCTCTGCAAAGCATTACGAGAGCTTCTTCAAGCTGCATCGAGAAGGCTGCATCCTCATTCGTGTGCTCCACTTCTGTGATGCTCAAAAGACGATTCGCCTTATATGTCCTGCCCTCTAATCTCATGCCTCAATTCCTCCTTTTCTTTGCCTATATTTTGCCCTTTTTGAAGGCCTGTGTAAACCGCCAAGGTGATAAGATATAGATGTTCAAAGTAATTGTTCCTAACTTCATAACACCCTCCTTTAGACACTGACATTACCCCTCGTCAGTGTCTATTTAATGCGTTATAATCCTTACTATGTTTTATAAGCTTAAGCCATATACGTCCGATAAGACTTTTGCCATATCCTACAAGGAACCTCTTAAGGTACCTGTCAGGATAAATGTCTCCAAGGACACCATATATATGACGGTTCATGTTGAGTTCGACCCATTCTTCCTCGAACCCATAGACAGGACTGACAGTAAAGACGCACTGCTTAAGAGCAAGCCCGAAGGCTACAGCCTTGCGGACGCCTTCGTAGAAGGAATCAGGAATCAGTGGGCCAAGACCTATGTTTTTGAAGGCAGCAGCAAGCCTGTCGTCGTTAAGATGAATATTATCCGCAAAGATGACAAGGATGCCGAATACGATTCTGCCCAGCGCTTCTTTAAGGTCCGCCATACGAATATGTCTTCTACTTCTTTTGTCACAAGTCCTGTCTGGCGAATGGGCTGGGGATTTCTTATTACAGGCTGCCCGGAAGCAGCCATGATTAACTGGTCACTTAAAAATCCCGGAACGATCAATATGAATTCCTATTCCAGAATATCCGTCTTCCAGAGTGTCTCTGCTCATGAGTTCGGTCATGTGCTCGGCATAGGAGATGCATACGGAGCTCACTACAGATGTTTCTTCGAAGCTCCCGGAACGGAAGATTACATGATGAACAGCAACAGATGCGTAAATCCCAGAGAACTTGAGATGGTTCTGCGTGCCCACGAGACAGGCAGAATGCAGTACTTTCCCTATAGAGTTTCCATACCGAGATTCTTCAAAAATGTCTTCGGCTCTGTTAATAAAGAATAAATCAATTAATTAATAAATTGTAAACTGTCGTCAGACTGCACTATTCGTGTTGAAAATAGCTCTTTGAAATTGTAAAATATCTCTATCAAATCAACAAAATACTAATGATTAGGAGGTCAATTTCATGAAGAAGTGTCCAGATTGTGGAATGACCATTGCGAACCAGGCCATCAGATGTCCCAAGTGTAAGTTCAATTTTGCAGAGTCCGAAGATGCAGGTGCTGCTGAGGCAGTTCCCGCTGCAGCAGCCGCAGTATCAGCAGCAGCTACAGGTGCTTCGATCAATCCTTCTGCAGGCATCATGCCCATGGTTGACGTAACAAAGGATAACGTAGACGAGCTTTACGCACAGCTTAAGGCAGCTGTTGTAAAGAGAAAGACAGAATTCGATCATTTCATCGATTTCCTTGAGAACAGAACTTCTTGGCTTACTGCTCCTGCAGATACAGAGGGTGCTCTCGCATGTGAAAAGGGACTTCTTATCAGAAGTGTTGCTGTTACAAAGCAGCTTCTCAGAATTAAAGATACTATTATGCCTCAGCTTGACGAAGAGTCCGCTATCATCATCGGTCTTTTCCACGATGTAGGCAAGGTTGGCGTTGAGGGTAAGCCTTACTTCCTCGTAGAAGAGCACCTCTCATCATCATCTTCTGCTCTTGGTCTTTCCTTCAGCAGCAGAATCTCAACACCCGGTACATCTTCTTCCAATACCTACTCCATCAACCCCAAGCTGGTTGGCATGGATGTCGGAGTAAGAAGCCTCTACCTCGTATCACAGTACATGCTCGTTTCTGAGGATGAAGCACAGGCAATCAGCTATGCTGACAAGCGTTGTTCCGTATCCGGAGCTCTTTCTCCTTATACACTCACACTTGGTACAGCTATTGACCTTCAGAAGAACATCTACGAGAACAAGGATACGATTGACAGCTACAGTTTCACTGTAATTAAGTAAAATTTTATTTCTATCTTTATACTCCATTTCTTTTCCCCGCTCCTTTTAAAGGGGCGGGGTTTCTTATATGAGAACTTATGAAAGACACACTCAATTCCAGGCTGGAAGAACTTAAGGGCGACAGCCTTCTTCCCATGCATATGCCGGGACATAAAAGGAACCCGGCTACCTTCCCCGAAGGCATTTCTTACTCCTGTGACATCACTGAGATAGACGGCTTCGATAATCTTCACAGCCCCACAGGCGTAATTCGTAATATAGAAAATAAGGCAAAAGAGCTCTACGGCAGCGAAGATGCTTTCATCTCTGTAAACGGAGCCTCTGCCCTGCTTATAGCTTCAATTCTTTCCCACAGCAAGAGGGGCGATAAGATTTTAATTGCCTCCAACTGCCATATAAGTGTATGGCATGCGATAGAACAGGGCGGGCTTACCCCCGTTATCTTAGACCCGCAGACAAGGGAAGAATATCCTTTCGCGATGAGAATTCTTCCTGAAGACTTCGAAGCAAAGCTTAAGGAAGAGGATATTAAGCTTGCGATAGTAACAAGTCCCACTTACGAAGGCGTAATAAGCGATACTGCTTCCATCCATGCTTTATGCAAAGAGAGGGGTGTAATTCTGATTGCTGATGAAGCTCACGGAGCGCACCTCGGTATAAAGGGTGATAATAATTTCCCTTCTACTTCCACAGCAGATCTTGTTATAAAGAGTGTGCATAAGACCTTGAATGCGCCTACGCAGACGGCGGTTCTTTTAAGCTACGGGTCAAAGGTCAACAAAAGACTTCTTAGGCACTTCTTAAGTGTTTTTGAATCAACAAGCCCGTCTTATATGCTTATGGCAGGCCTTGAGAAAGCGCTCTACTCCTCCGATGTCGATGCACTTTACAAGAACGCCCTGCAATTACGCGCTGAACTTCTGGAACTTAAGCTGCTCTCGCTTTTTACTTACGAGCATATAGATATATCCAAGATAGTTATTCTGACAAAAGGCGCCATCAGCGGCTACGAACTCGCATCCGTCTTAAGAGAGAGGTTCCTTATAGAAGTCGAAGCGGCCTTCCCCGACTACATCATCGCCATGACGGGAACCGGCGATACACCTTCTTCCCTCGCAAGATTTGCTCAGGCTCTAAAGGCGATCGATTCGACCTTAACGGAGAATCCTTCTTATAAGAAGCCGCGATTTGAGATACCATCCTTCGACAGAGAATTTGCCGTAACTATAGAGGAAGCCGTCAGAGAGCAGTCTTCCAAAGTCTCTTACGAAGCTGCGGCAGGAGAAATAAGCGCAGAGTATGTCTTCTCTTATCCGCCGGGAGTACCTCTTCTTATCCCCGGGCAGGAAATTACGGAAGAGATCATCACTCTTCTTAAAAAAGCGGAAGAGAATGGGGTAAAGCTTAAGGCCGACCCTTATAGGACTTGGGACGGAACGCTTTTGAAGGTTGACACCGAAGCGGAAATCAAAGTATAATTCTTTTATTAAAAATCAAGGGGGCTCATACAATGACTAGAATCATTACAGTCAATACACGTGACCTGAACGAGTCTGTTAAGGAAGGCGGCTGCGGCGAGTGCCAGACATCTTGCCAGTCTGCTTGCAAGACTTCCTGCGGCGTAGCTAACCAGGCTTGTGAGAAGGTTGAGAAGTAATTTAATTACTTAACGAAGTTGATTATAAGGTCTCTTAATCTGTAAGATTCTGAGACCTTTTTCATGCCCATAAATAAAGGAGTGCACTAGAGTTGATTCACTGTTATAAATTTGACGACAAAAACATCGTATTAGACGTATTTTCAGGGTCTGTCCACATGGTAGACGACGTTGCTTATGACATAATCGAGAGGTATGAGAATACTCCCAGAGAAGAGATTAAGAGCTTTATACTCGACAAGTACTCCGACAGGGCTGACGTAAACGAAGACGAGATTGAAGAGTGTTTCTCAGACATCGAAGCCCTTAAGGCACAGGGTAAGCTCTTTGCTTCCGATAAGTATGAGAATATCGCCATCGATCTCAAGAAGAAGAAATACACACTTAAGGCCATCTGCCTCCACGTTGCACACACATGCAACCTCAACTGCTCCTACTGCTTCGCAGCTCAGGGTAAGTTCTGCGGCAAGGGCGGCCTTATGAGCTTTGAGACCGGTAAGAGAGCAATCGACTTCCTTATCGAGAACTCCGGCTACCACAAGAATCTCGACATCGACTTCTTCGGCGGCGAGCCTCTTATGAACTGGGAAGTCGTAAAGCAGATAGTAAAATACGGTCGTTCCGTAGAGAAAGAGCATGGTAAGAATATCCGCTTCACTCTTACTACTAACGGCATCAACATAAATGACGATGTTATTGATTTCTGTAATGACGAAATGCATAACGTCGTATTAAGCCTCGACGGACGTAAGGAAGTAAATGACCGCTTCCGTGTTGATATCAAGGGCAACGGCTCTTATGACAGAATCGTACCCAAGTTCCAGGAGTTCGTTAAGCGCCGCGGCAATAAGAGCTACTATATGCGCGGTACCTTTACTCACTTTAATACTGACTTTGTAAACGACATCCTGCATATGGCAGATCTTGGCTTCAAGGAGCTTTCCATGGAGCCGGTAGTTACATCTCCCGACAGTCCTTCCGCACTTACGGAAGAAGACTTCCCCGTACTCTGCGCAGAGTATGAGCGTCTTGCGCGCGAGATGATGAAGCGTAACAAGGAAGGTAACGGATTTACTTTCTATCACTATATGCTCGACCTTACCTGCGGTCCCTGCATCTACAAGAGAATATCAGGCTGCGGTGCAGGAACAGAATATCTTGCAGTAACTCCATGGGGTGATCTCTTCCCCTGCCACCAGTTCGTATCAAGCCCTGAGTGCAAGATGGGCGATATCTGGAACGGCATCAGCAACACTGAGCTTCGTCACGAATTCGCTCAGGTAAATGCATACTCAAGAGAAGCATGCAAAGACTGCTGGGCTAAGCTTTACTGCTCAGGCGGATGTGCAGCTAACTCCTTCCACGCAGACGGAAGCATCACAGGTATCTACGACTACGGATGCCGACTTTTTAAGAAGAGAATCGAATGCGCCCTTGCAGTAAGATTAGATAACTTATCCGAGGAAGATATAGCATCCTCTCCCAAAGGAGATTAATATGAATACGCTTGCACAGATGCCGTCAAAAAACAAAAACAGCAGACTTGCATCGTCAAATAAGAGCATCCTGATTGAAGCTTTTGCAATCTTTGTTGCTTCCAGAGCATTCTTTTTACTCATTATGCTCATCGCTCCTAACAGCTTGAAGGAAATCTTTTATCTGTTCGATGCAGAACAGTATATCAACATAGCAAAAGATGGCTATACAACAATGATGCAGACTTCTTTCTTCCCTGTTGTTCCGCTCATACTAAGATACCTTGGAAGTGCATGTCTGCTGATTATCAATAATATCTGCTTCTTTGCTTCACTGTATCTACTGAAAAAGCTGGGATTAAACCGCATGGGGCTTCTTATAGTTGCATTTAGTCCGATTGCTTTCTTCTCAATGCTTATCTATACGGAAAGTATCTACTTTTTCCTTACAATCGCATCTTACTACCTCTACCACGAGCGTAAGATGCCCCTGTTAATGGGAATAGTCATGGGAATTGGAGTTTGCACAAGGAACAGCGCCGCAATGGTATTCTTTGCTATCTTTATCGCTATGGCCTATGACTGGTTCAATAAGAAGACAAAGCTCAAGGATATATTTACGGCTTATATTCCCGCGACATTAATCTCAATTCTTTTCCCTGCCTTCTTGCAAATTAAGTTTAATAACTGGAAAGCTTTTGTTGATTCTCAATATTCCGATTGGATCAAAATCAAGACTAATCTGATCAAGACATTCTTAATACAGATTGATGTCTTATTCGGCGACACCATGTTCAAAAAAGATATAGAGCTTCGCCTTTTGTCGGTAATCAATGAGGCAATTACAATGCTGATTACAGGCTTAATAATTGCATTGGTTATATTCGAGATTGTTTATATAGTATCGCGCTCTCGCAAGGAAAAGAAGTTGTCTATAAGCGGTTCGGAAATCGTTCTACTGGTGTATACAGTGGCTACCTTTTTTGCCTTCAATACAACAATCAGAAATCCCGAGATTGATATTCCTACCACAAGCTTCTTCAGATACTACGCATCACTGTTCCCGATTTACCTCTATATAAATAAGCGCGGAGAGCGAGCTCAACTTATTATTTTTGCATTAACAGCATCAATATCATTAATAACATCTTACTTCTTCTGTAAAGGAATCTACTTCTACTAATAGCTTTCAAGTTAAGCGAACAAATAAGGCCCCTCCTGCACTACTGCAAGAGGGGCTTGTGTTTGACTGAACTATTCTGATTAACTCTTTACTCGAGCTCGAATGCTCCTGTATAGAGCTGATAGTATGTACCCTTATCGGCAATAAGCTTGTTGTGGTCACCACGCTCTATGATCTTACCGTGATCTAATACCATGATGACATCCGAGTTCATGACAGTCGAGAGACGGTGAGCGATAACGAATACCGTTCTGCCTTCCATAAGCTTATCCATACCTCTCTGAACGATAGATTCAGTTCTGGTATCAATGGAAGAAGTAGCCTCATCAAGAATCATTACAGGCGGATCAGCAACTGCTGCACGAGCAATTGTAATAAGCTGTCTCTGGCCCTGTGAGAGGTTCGCGCCGTTATTATTAAGCATCGTATCGTAACCGTCAGGAAGACGCGTAATGAAGTCGTCAGCGCCTGCAAGCTTTGCTGCAGCCTTACACTCTTCATCAGTAGCGTCTAGCTTACCGTATCTGATGTTATCCATTACCGTTCCGGTGAAGAGATTGGTCTCCTGAAGAACAAGTCCCAATGATCTTCTGAGGTCAGCCTTCTTAATCTTATTGACGTTAATACCGTCATATCTGATCTTACCGTCTGCTATGTCGTAGAAGCGGTTGATGAGGTTGGTTATGGTAGTCTTACCGGCACCCGTCGCACCTACGAAGGCTACCTTCTGGCCGGGCTCGGCGAAGAGGGTTATGTCATGCAGTACATCCTTGCCTTCTTCGTAAGCAAAGTCGACGTTAAACATCTGAACATCACCCTTAAGCTCGGTAAATGTAGTAGTGTCATCGGCCTTATGGTAGTGCTTCCATGCCCACTTACCTGTACGCTCCTTGGATTCAGTCACATTGCCGTTCTCATCGATATTGGCATTAACAAGCTCTACGTAGCCTTCGTCTGCTTCGGGAGTCTCATCTATAAGGGCGAATACTCGCTGAGCACCTGCACCGGCCATTACGATAGCGTTAATCTGCATTGTGAGCTGATTGATATTACCCGTGAACTGCTTGGCGATATTAAGGAAAGGCACGAGAATACTGATGCCGAATGCAAGTCCTGAGATGGATACGTTCTTAATTCCGGTAAGAAGGAAAATACCGCCTGCGAATGCAAGGATTACGTAGAGGATATTACCGATATTGTTGATAATGGGGGCCAGTATATTGGCATAAGCATGAGCCTTGCTGCTGTCTTCGCAAAGAGCATCGTTGAGCTTATTAAATTCTTCGATGCCTTCCTTCTCATGGTTAAATACCTTAATTACCTTCTGGCCGTTCATCATTTCCTGTACAAAACCTTCTGTGGAAGCGATTGCCATCTGCTGACGAATGAAGTACTTGGCAGAACCTCCGCCGACCTTCTTGGCAACGATAACCATGAGAACTACTCCGGTAATAAGCACCAGAGTCATCCAGACGCTAAAGTAAAGCATCATAAAGAATACGACAAGTACGGTGACGGTACACTGGATAAGTGTAGGGAAAGCCATTGATACCAGCTGTCTTAATGTATCGATATCGTTGGTATAGTGGCTCATGATATCGCCGTGCTTATTAGTATCAAAGTACTTGATAGGGAGCTTTTGCATTCTTGAGAACATCTCGTTTCTAAGCTTATGCAGGAAGCCCTGTGTCATGAATGCCATTGTCTGTGTCTGAAGAGTATTAAGTATCAAAGCCAGCACATAAAGGATGATAAGTACGGACAAGTACTTAACGAGTTCAGGCTTTGCTGCCTCGTAGTCTCCGCTTTGGTACCATTTCTCGATTATGGCAATAATATTCTGAGTAAAGAATGAAGGTATAGCTCCGATGATGGAAGTAACTATTATACAAACGATAGCTGCGGGAGCTAATCTCGGGTAGAAGGAGAAGAACATCTTTACGGTTCTTCCAAGGCTGTTAAAACCTGTCTGGTAGCCTTTCTTGCCCATTCCAAGACCTGCGTTGCCTCTGTTTCCGCTCATTCCTGATCGCCTCCCTTCGTCTGCTGCTCATAGATCTCCTTATAGATGTCGCTCGTCTTAATGAGTTCGTCGTGAGTTCCCTGAGCCTTTATTGTTCCGCCTTCCATTACGAGGATAAGATCAGCGTCCTGAACGGAAGCTACTCGCTGAGCGATAATAATCTTGGTCGTATCAGGAATGAACTTCTTAAAGCCCATTCTGATCTGAGCGTCAGTCTTCATGTCGACGGCACTCGTTGAGTCATCGAGGATTAGTATCTTGGGCTTCTTAAGGAGAGCTCTTGCAATACAAAGTCTCTGCTTCTGACCACCGGATACATTTGTACCGCCCTGCTCAATATGCGTATCGTATCCTTCGGGGAAGCCCATAATGAAGTCATGTGCCTGAGCAAGCTTACATGCTTCGATAAGCTCTTCGTCGCTTGCGTCTTTATTACCCCAGCGAAGGTTCTCCTTGATGGTTCCGGAGAAGATAACATTCTTCTGAAGAACTACGGATACCGCATCACGAAGAGTCTCAAGATCGTACTCTCTGACGTCTGTTCCGGCTACTTTAACGGAACCGGATGTTACATCGTAAAGTCTGGGAATAAGCTGGATAAGAGTAGTCTTACTTGAACCTGTACCGCCTAAGATACCTACCGTCATACCTGAATCGATATGAAGATCTATATCAGTAAGAGCTTCTCTTGCTGCTCTCGCAGAATAGCTGAAGTGAACATCAGTAAAGTCGATTGAACCGTCTTTTACTTCCATAACGGGAGATTCGGGATTCTTAATCGCGGGCTCCTCATTAAGTACTTCCGCGATTCTCTTAACAGACTCCAGGGACATTGTAAGTACAACATAGATCATGGAAATCATCATAAGGGACATAAGAATCTGTACACCGTATGTCATCATGGCTGATATCTGACCTACATCGATTGTCGTACCCTTATTAACAATAATGAGTCTTGAGCCTACCGTAAGGATAAAGACCATATTAAAGAACATGCAAAACTGCATAAGAGGGCCGTTCATGGCTACGATTCTCTCAGCCTTGGTGAAGTCGCCTCTGATGTCGTCGGAAGCTTCTGAGAACTTATTTATCTCATAGCCTTCTCTTGCAAAGCCCTTTACTACTCGCATGGCTCTTACATTCTCTTCTACGGATTCATTAAGTCTGTCGTACTTCTTAAATACGGCTCTGAATGCAGGCATCGCGAACTTACCTATAAGGTAAAGACCGAAGATCATAACAGGAACTATGACTACGAATGTCATGGCAAGCTTGCCGCCCATAATAAATGCCATTGTAACAGCGAAGATAAACATCATGGGGGATCTTACGGCAGTTCTTATGGTCATCATGAATGCATTCTGCATATTCGTGATATCCGTCGTCATTCTCGTAACCAAAGATGCTGTAGAGAATTTATCTATATTACTGAAAGAGAAATCCTGTACCTTCTCGTACATATCCTTTCGAACATTACGGGCAAGACCTGCAGAAGCACTTGCTGCCGTCTTACCTGCAAGAGCACCGCACAGGAGTGAGAGCATAGCCGCAAGTATCATTATGATACTCGTGACGGCTACGGAACTAAGCTGCGCCCCTGCCTTAATGTCGTTAACTACCCTCGCCGTAATAAAGGGTATCAAAACCTCCAGGAACACCTCGCCTATAATATAAACGAAAGTGAGCTTGGTAGGCTTGGAAAATTCACGAAGCGATTTAAGTATCGTCTTTACGTCTTTCATTACTGATCTTTCCTTCCTTCTTCGAAAATGTATTCAAGCATAACGTCAAGCATACTGATAAGCTCTTCTCTCTTCTTATCACTTAAGCCGCCGCACATCTCTTTCAGAACCATATTGTCAGTCTCTTCTACTTCCTTATGGATTCTTCGAGCCTTCTGTGTGCTTCTTATCGACTTGGACCTCTTGTCCTTACTGCTTTTGGAACACTCAATAAAGCCGTTGGCTTCAAGCTTCTTTACAATCTCAGTCATGGTCTGATGAGTAAGCCCCATAGCCTGTTCCAGATCCTTCTGGTTAACTTCTTCACCATCGGCATCCCACTCACACTTATAAAGAGCGCCAAGAACACCGGCCTGCACCGAAGTCAGTCCGTGTTCTCTCATAAGATCGTCTATTCTGCTCTTAAAAGCCCGGCATACTATGGAGAACTTAACTCCGACGGGCATATCTTCACGCATAAGTGCATGCTCCTTAAATACGCAGTGTACGACATATTTTAGTCGCGTAAGCAGAGGCTGTCAATCTAATAAAAAATACGGCCACGAATCATTTACGATTCGCAGCCGTATGTAAGTCTTTTAGCAAAAATGTCAGTTCATAGAAAAGCCGCCAATAAAGACATCGTAATTATCAACACCCTCGGAGAAGAAGTAAACAACCGCACAAGAATCCTCATCACCTACAAGAGCAAAATGCAGGTAAGTTACAGTTCCGTCTGCTGCTGTTGCTGTAATATTACTAACTGTATATGTATAATCACCTACCGTGAACTCAGTATTAGTAGTCTCTGTGCTGACACCTTCAACAGAGTATTCTTCAACTGCCTGATTGAAACTGTTTATTGCCTCGGGAGAATCATAAGCAACAAAGGGAATATACATTGCAAATGCTCCGGAATTATCAATCGGATTAACAGAGAAGAACAGCATAAACTGCGCAACGATAGGATCAGTTGATGACAATGACTCAAGTGCAGGATTATCACCGGGAATACATATCTGACCGT
Source organism: Saccharofermentans sp. (assembly GCA_024403655.1). Classification (GTDB taxonomy): domain Bacteria; phylum Bacillota; class Clostridia; order Saccharofermentanales; family Saccharofermentanaceae; genus Saccharofermentans. Next base: position 33,819 of record JAKSRK010000016.1, read on the forward strand.
AAGGAAGTGAAAGCACGAGGTTCGTCTCGGGGAATGCGATAACTCCGTCGGCAGGTGCTATGTAGTAAGGACCTACATAAGAACCTTCGACAGGCGCAGGCTCGGGTTCGGGCTCCTCCTCTGTAAGATCAGCCATTATAGTTCCGCTTGCCAGATAAGTGTCATCAGCAAGATAGAAAGTAAATGTATACTCACCAAAGAGGGGATCGCCAAAATATGAATAATCAGCGGTAAGACTTGTTCCGTCGCTGCTCATTACTTCCGAAGTAAGAAGGAATATGCCGTCGCACTCGATCATGTAGTAATAGTTCCACTCGAGTTCCTGGCCGTCACCTGTGATGGGAAGCTCGCAGCTGATTGCAGTAGCATCTAAATAGAAGTCGTTGCTTCCGAGACCGATGAACTCAACTTCTCCGATATAATTATCTCTGCTTAATGCCCAGTTGAACTCCTCAGTTGCATAAGGAAAAATATCCTTAATCTCATCTATATTGGTGCAGACGCATTCGCCGTCAATCTTCTCGAATTCAAAGGTAATAGTCAGCTCAACAACATCGTCACAGTCTTCGATAGCTGCTTCAAAAGAATCAATACCCTCAAAAATCGCAATGTCATCGATTGCCTTCTCATAATCTACATATGTGAAAACAATATCTATACTGCCTTCCTTACCAAAGAAATCACCTTCAAAAGAATCCTCATCTACTTCATAAGTAAGAGTATCTGCGATAATCTCTCTTGCATCGTTATCTTCAGGAAAAGAATCCGTCTCCAATGTAAGAACAGCTTCAAGCTCTTTGTCTTTGTCCGCTGCCATCTTCTCAATCTTCTTGTAGTTTCTTTCTACAATGAACTTACCAAGATCATCGGCCTTGTCCATAACGCTGTTTTCAAACTTGGCAGAACATGAACATGTGCCTACCATCATTGAAGCAACAAGCGCCATCGAAATAACTTTCTTAGAATGATTCATTCTCATACCTCCCTTATATGGTTCGTATTAGTATAACACGTTTAAGCAGCCACTTGTAGACTGTGGCTGCTTAAGGGAGGGTTATGAAGATTTATCCTTATACTCCGGCCATAGCTTTATTGCCGAGAATAGCTCTTATCTCCTCTTCTTCAAGACCGAAGTAGAATCTGTAAAGATCCTCTTCGTTCTCATCAGGGAAGATATCCGCTACGCATGTGCTGCGAACTATTCCGAAAAGCTCTGTCCTTGAAGGATTGTTTGCCTTTGCTGCTTCACTGAAAACCTGGTAGAAAGCTTCCTTTGCATCTTCCATACCGCCAAGATAATAAATACATAATCTGAGTACATCATTTGCATACTTGTCGATGTATTCCATTTCATTACTCCTGTTAATCATACGCTATACGCCCACATTCCTTGAATTTGAGGAAGAACCTCATCAATGTCCCACAGTCTTGACGTTCTCTCTCTGCTGTTGGGATCGATAATCCTTAAGTAACCGTCTTCACAGGACACGAGAACGATAAAATGTCCTTCTGAAGTAAAATCTCCGGGGCCCATTATCGCGATAATCGGCTCGCCGTTAGCCAAATGCTCCTCAATGTCCCAGACCTCGCCTGTGACTTCGCAGCTCTGCAGTCCCAACTGTTCTGCCCCGCTATACATAAGGGACCAGTAAGTACCGCTGTAGTTCTCATAATCGTAATATCCGTTATCCATGCTGAACTGGGCAACCCACGCAGGAGTCATATAATCATTTCCCAAAAGGTATACGGCTACCATCGACAGGCATGTCGGGCCGCATCCGGTAAAGGCAAAAAGGTCACTTCCGTAAGTTCTGTATCCCCATCTCTGGTCCCACTGATAAAACTCCGGAATCCCCTGAGCCATGTCTATATCTTTTCTTATCGAAATGCTAACGATATTTACATCTTCGTCTTCTTCCATATGATTGGGATACTCTAAGACAAAATCTCTTAATTCAGGATTAGTTACCATTCTCTCAACCATATAATCCGGATATAAATCTTCGTCGATGTTGTGTCTGTCAGCATAAATTGTTATTACTTCTCTGGCATCATCTTCGTTATTAATCGGAATCAGTCTGTAGTCATTGAATTCGATGTCCTGTTCCAATTCTCTGACCGATAAATCTTTACCGGCTGCCATGGCAGCGTCTTCGTATATGCCGTTTAAAATGATATATGTCGTTGCTGCAGTAATTAATAAAATGAAAAAACCGATTACTAGTTTATTGCGTTTCATCGTAGCCTCCGTCAGGTTTTACGTTAATATCCTACCGAAGACTTGTCACACCCTAGTGTTGTAGATGTGTCAAAGTTGCAATATTTGATATGAATTTACATAATTCTGAATACCCAGAGGGTAATTATCTCCTCAGACAGCTCGTCAAAGCTCCATTCACGCTCTGAATTTGCAATGCTGTTGGGATCGTTAACGGTAAAATAGCCGTCAGAATAATCCGTTATAACAATAAAGTGGCCACCGTCAGTAAACTGCCCCTCGCCTACTATGGCGATAATGGGGTTGCCGACATCAAGATTTCTCACCATCCTGTCTTCGTCAACAGTAATCTCTACCACATCTATGCCAAGTCCGTTGGCACCGTCGGTCATAAGGCTCCAGTAAGAACCGGAGTTGTCCTCATAATCGTAATAGCCGTTATTCATGGCATAGTCAGCCATCCATGCAGGAGTCATATCAGTATTGCCAAGAAGATGAATGGCAACCATAGACAGGCAAGTAGGTCCGCATCCGGTAAGTCCGAGAGGTCCGCTTCCGTATATCTTATAGCCCCATCTCATATCCCACTGGTAAAGTCTGGGAACACGGACACGACTTACTTCGGAAGAGAGATCAATGTCACTGTCTTCGCATGCTTCATGAAGCGGATAGTTAAGAACATAATCTATAGTCTCGGGATTACGCGCCAGAAGATTCACCATGTTCTCGGGATAATCCGACAGACTGAGACCGTTGACCTCAGCAAAAGCCGAGATAACATTTCTGGCATCTTCGGTGCTGTTTATCTGCATCGAATACCATACGGGCTCTTCTTCAGAAGCCTCAGTCAAATCACTTACAACAGTAATATCGGGTGCTATCCCGGGTGCTGACGACTCCTGAACATGTTCTCTTTGAGAGAATTTTATCCCCGCAAGAACAATGGCGGCGGCTGCCACCATTGTTAATAGTATTCCTGCAATCAATTTCTTATTCATATATTAAGTATATATCTTAAGCTTATATGTTTTCCATACCATCATACACATACAAAAATACACGCCAGACATAATATGGGGTGTAATAGTCACCCTGAATATACGATGCCTCGATTGGATAGTAGACTTCATAGCTGAAGCTGACCTCAAGTGTAAGTCTGTTGTCAGACGTCGTAATATATCTTGTATAGCTGTTCTCAGTCTCAGAACTTCCGGACTCAATCATGAAGTCTAGACCTGTATACGCGTTATACATCTCAGCTATATTGTAGAATACTTCCGTTGAATCCAGATTCCTGCTATGTGATATAAAGCGAACATCAGAACTTACGGGGACTCCGCTTACGGTATCAAGAACAAACCAGTCACTCTGGGTGCCGGGAGTATCGCCGAGGACGATAGAATTCTCCCCAAGACCTCTGATATTAAAAAACTCGGGAGCAGTGCTGCCAAATACTTCGCTTAGATAATCCAGATACTCAAAAACAAACTCTTCGCCATCAGAACTTATACCTATCTGAGCATATCCGTCATCACGAAGTGCCCTGTCCCGATATGGATATCCCACCATATCGATATAATATTCGGCATAGAGAACTTCGTTTATGTAATCCTGATAAGCAGCGGCTAATGCCGTCTCGCTCTTTTCATAAGCGGCACTATAAGGCTGAACCTCGTTGATATCCACCTGGCCTGACGGAAGGCTGTCAGAATTGGATTTTAAGCCGATAATCAGACTTGGTATCATCGCACCGGCACCGACAATGACAACGGTTGCAATTGCAAGCATAACAAGACCGGTAAGTCTTGTAGCATCACGCTTTATCCTTGACCTTCTTTTTCCCATTTTGCTCTGCAGCTTCTCTGATGAACTACTCTTCGTCATCGTCATATCCGTTTCCGTCTTCAAGCTTAAGTCTGATTCTTATGGCGGTACCTTCGCCTTCCCTGCTTCGTATATCAAGTCTCGTCTTATGTATCTGCGCTATCCTTTCGCAAAGTGCGAGGCCAAGACCCGCACCGTGCTCCTTACGTGAACGTGCCTTATCTACCATGTAGAATGCTTCTGTAACTCGCTTCAGTTCTTCTTTGGGAATACCGCGGCCGTGGTCTACGATTGCGATCATATAGACGTCATCCTTACTTTGAGCAAGAACAGCTACGTCCGAAGTTCCGGACTTCATGGCATTATCTATAAGATTCAGTACAAGGGTCTTAAAGAGGTCAATCTCTATCCTTACGTAGCCGGGTTCATAGTCAAAGATGGTCTTTATTCCCTTTCGCGCTGCTGCAGGTTTTATAGTATCTTCGATATCCTTCATGAAGTCGCTCATCTGTATCTCTTCAAGCATAAAGTCGTCCTTACGAAGTGTCATAAGTTCCAAAAGCTTAAAGGACAAAGATTCAAGTCTCATTCCTTCATTGACGATAAAGCCTGCTGCTGCTCTTGCCTCCGTCTCGGAAAGGTCCTTCTGATAAAGTGTATCAGCATATCCTATTATGCTCGTCATGGGAGTCTTAAGCTCATGTGCAAACGCAGCGGTGAAGTCCTCTCTCTGCTTTACGGCGAGCTCGAGTGCGGAGATTTTATCTTCAATCGAATCCGCCATCTGGTTATAAACGGAAGCCAGCTTGCCTATCTCATCACGGCTTCTGACCTTAACTCGTCCGGAATAGTCTCCATGAGTAAAGCCTGCGCCTACATCGGTCAGTTCCTTTATGGGCCTTGTAATAAAACTTGAGAATACAATCGCAAACAAGATACCTGTGGCAGTGACTCCAAGGAATACCCATACACAGTTCTTGGCCATTTCTCTGACATTGTCATAACCGGATGTAATATCGGTCTGTGTTATAAGAAGATACTGCTTGTCGTTTTGTGAAATTAAACTTCCGGACATAATCAGCTTGCGATCATCTGCGGTAACCTTGGTGAAGTATTCAATCTGATTCTCAACCGGATCAATCTCCGGAAGTGTCAGCTTAATCGAGTTGGAGATAAGGGCTCCTGACGGATATTCATATAAAGCAAGAGGAATATCCATGGACTCCGATACTGACATGCCGATGCTTCTAAGCGTGGTGTAATTAAGTCCCTGCCTGGAGTCACTGTCGGCTGAGGAAGAGAAGATATCAGACTGTATCGCATACTTAACAAGCTGATGGTTATTAAGTGCAGTATCTACCTGTGTGGATATGTTGGCTTCCAAACTCATGGCAACAGTAAAGTACTCTGTAACGGAAAGCGCCAGAGTAATCAGTACAAGCATTGAGAAATAGAGTTTGGAAAAGAAATTCATAATCTGCTGTCAGGTATATATAATCTGTATCCTATTCTGAATACAGTCTGAATAACTTCATCGTATCCGAGCTTCTTACGAAGTCGCTGGATGTGATTATCAAGCGTTCTGGTCTGGCCGAGATACTCTTCCTTCCACACGCTCTCATACAAATACTCACGCGTAAGCGCAATATTCTTATTCCTTATAAGTGTCTCAAGAAGGTCGAATTCCTTAGTAGTCAGAAGTATTTCACCTGCAGGGCCGAAGACACTTCTTGAATCGATATCAACGGAAATGCCGCCATAAGAAAACATCTCAGGCTGCTTAATGGTTCTTCTGAGGACAGACTCTACTCTTGCTACAAGCTCACCAATCTGGAAAGGCTTGCAAAGATAGTCGTCAGCACCCATTCTAAGTCCCCTGATTCTGTCGCTTACCTGATTCATGGCAGAGATAATAATTACCGGAGTATCTGACTCCCTTCTAATTATCTCAAGAAGCTCATAACCTGATACCTTGGGAAGCATCAGATCCAAAAGCACGAGATCCCAGTTATTATTCTCGAGAAGTGCCAGTCCCTCTTCACCGTCAGTAGCAACAGTACACTCGTATCTGGCATCAGTTAAAGTCAAATATATAAGATTGGATATGGCCGCATCATCTTCGACCGTAAGGATTCTTATCATTATCGTAACCTCAGTTTCTTTTTTGCACGTTATATTGTAGACCGAATTTTACGTTTTGTGGGGCTTCCTGTGTAAATATTGCAACTTTGACACATATATAACCTTAATTAACCGTCA
>JAKSRK010000017.1 GCA_024403655.1 Saccharofermentans sp.
GACCGATGTGGATTACTTTTTCCTTTAATTCTACGTTAGGATCTAAAGCCATTTACAATTCTCCTCCTGATTAGAATGAGAGTCCGGCTTCACGAGCCGCCTCTGCAAGAGCTGCTACTCTTCCGTGGTAGATATATCCGCCACGATCAAAGACTACTTCCTTGATGTCCTTAGCGATAGCACGCTCTGCGATGAGCTTGCCTACCTGAGTTGCTGCTTCGATGTTGCTGCCGTTGCTTGTTGCAGACTTAACGTCCTTATCAAGTGAAGAAGCACTTGCAAGTGTTACGGCATTAGTATCGTCGATAACCTGAGCGTAGATGTGGCTGTTACTCCTGAATACGCACAAACGAGGGCACTCGGGTGTACCGGAAACCTTCTTACGTACACGGAGATGCTTTCTTTTACGAATTTCATTCTTATCAATTTTGTTAATCATATCAAATGCCTCCCCGATTACTTCTTAGCTCCGGTCTTACCTTCCTTGACTCTAAGGTGCTCGTTAGCATACTTGATACCCTTGCCCTTATAAACGTCAGGAACTCTAAGCTTACGGATCTTTGCTGCGGTCTCGCCAACGAGCTGCTTATCAGCACCCTTAACGATAACCTGTGTCTGGGAAGGAACTTCGATTGTGATTCCTTCGGGTTCTTCTACTTCAATAGGATGAGAATAACCAAGGTTGAATGTTACCTTGTTACCCTGCTTTGTAGCTCTGTAACCTACACCGTTGATCTCAAGCTCCTTAGTGAATCCTGTGGATACACCAACAACCATGTTGTTGATAAGGGAACGTGTAAGACCATGAAGAGCTCTGTGCTCCTTGTTATCAGTGGGTCTCTCTACTGTGATAACAGAACCGTCAACCTTAACTGTCATGTCGGGATGGATATCCATCTCGAGTGCGGAATTTCCGCCCTTAACAGTGATGTGCTGGCCGTCAAGCTTAACTTCAACGCCTGCAGGTACTGTTATCGGCATTCTACCGATTCTTGACATATTTATTTCCTCCTGCTCTTTAGATTATGCTCCCAGATCGATATGTCTGACGATTGGGAGCTTTTCAGAGATGTATAAAAACTTCTTACGAAGCAATTACCATACGTATGCGAGAACTTCGCCGCCAACGCCGAGCTTTCTAGCTGCCTTATCTGTCATAACTCCCTTAGATGTGGAGATGATAGCGATTCCAAGGCCGCCCAATACATAAGGAAGGTTCTCCTTATCGGCATATGTACGAAGACCGGGCTTACTTATTCTCTTGATACCGGAGATGACATGCTTCTTACCGGAGTACTTAAGTGAAACTGTGATAGTACCCTGCTTATTGTCATCAGTGCACTCGAACTTTGCGATGTATCCTTCGTCCAACAGAATCTGAGCGATAGCCTTCTTAAGGTTGGAAGCAGGAATAGTTACAGTCGGGTGACCGGCATTACCTGCGTTACGAATTCTCGTAAGCATATCTGCAATAGCATCTGTGATCTGCATTTATAATTTCCTCCTAAATTCTGCTGTAATTACCAGCTAGCCTTCTTAACACCGGGGATCTGTCCCTTGTAAGCCAGATCACGGAAGCAGAGACGGCAGATACCATACTTACGGATATATGCATGAGGTCTGCCACAGAGCTTGCAACGATTATGCTGCTGTGTAGAAAACTTCGGAGTCTTCTGTGCTTTAAGAATCATTGACTTCTTTGCCATTTCTTATTCTCCTCCCAATCACTTACGGAACGGCATTCCCATGAGCTCCAAGAGAGTCTTGGCTTCTTCATCGGACTTAGCTGTTGTAACAATAATGATATCCATACCACGGATCTTATCGATCTTATCGTAATCGATTTCAGGGAACATAAGCTGCTCCTTGATACCCATAGCGTAGTTACCGTGACCGTCGAAAGAGTTAGGGTTAATACCGCGGAAGTCACGAACACGAGGAAGAGCGATGCTGATAAGCTTATCGAGGAAATAGTACATGTTCTCTCCACGAAGAGTTACCTTACAACCGATCTTCATTCCGTCTCTGAGCTTGAAAGCTGCAACAGACTTGGATGCTACTGTAGCGATGGGCTTCTGTCCTGCGATGATACCCATGTCACGCATAGCGTTGTCAAGAGCCTTGGGGTTATCCTTAACCTCGCCGACACCCATGTTGAGAACGATCTTCTCAATCTTGGGGATCTGCATAACAGACTCATACTTGAATGTCTCCTTAAGAGCAGGAGCTACTTCAGATGTGTACTTATCTTTTAATCTAGACATCTATTTACTCCTCCTTACTTAGCCTTCTTAACAGTGTCGATAACAGCACCGCACTTCTTGCATACACGGTCCTTAGAACCATCAGCATTAACAACTGCGGAAACCTTTGTTGCCTTGCCGCACTTAGGGCAAACGATCATAACATTGGAAGCGTCGATTGAACCTTCACGCTCAATAATTCCGCCTACCTCAGCCTGTGTTCTAGCCTTCTGGTGCTTCTTGATGATGTTTACGCCTTCAACATAAACACGACCTGTCTCGGGCTCAGCCTTGAGGACCTTACCTGTATTGCCCTTATCCTTACCGGAAATGACGATAACCTGATCGTCCTTCTTTACGTGAATCTTATTAGCCATATCTTAAGAGCCCTCCTTACAATACTTCCGGAGCAAGAGAAAGAATCTTCATATAGTCCTTATCTCTAAGCTCTCTTGCAATTGGTCCAAAGATACGAGTTCCACGAGGGTTCTTGTCTTCCTTGATAATAACTGCAGCGTTCTCATCAAACTTGATATAAGATCCGTCAGATCTTCTGACGCCTCTCTTTGTACGTACTACTACTGCACGAACAACATCACCCTTCTTGACCATGCCGCCGGGAGCAGCTGTCTTTACGGAGCAAACGATTACATCGCCAATGTTGGCGTACTTACGCCATGAACCACCGAGTACCTTGATGCAGGCAAGCTCTTTAGCTCCTGTGTTGTCGGCAGATCTAAGTCTGGATTCAACCTGAATCATCTGATATATCCTCCTTTAGCCTGCATTACTTAGCCTTCTCGATTATCTCGACAAGTCTCCATCTCTTATCCTTAGAGATAGGGCGTGTCTCCATAACCTGAACCTTGTCACCTGCTTTAGCCTCATTGTTCTCATCGTGAGCCTTAAGCTTGTAGGTTCTCTTCATAATCTTTCCGTACAGAGGGTGCTTAACGTGCTCTACTACAGAAACTGTTATAGTCTTGTCCATCTTATCGGATGTAACAATACCGACTCTGTTCTTTCTGAGGTTTCTTTCAGCCATTTGCATTGTCCCCCTTAGTTAGCCGCCTTGAGCTCTTGCTCGCGGATGATTGTTTTTACTCTAGCGATATCTCTCTTGCAGTTTACGATCTGCTGAGGATTCTCAAGCTGGTTTGTAGCGTGCTGGAAACGAAGCTTGAAAAGTTCTTCTTTAAGAGAAACAAGTTCCTTCTGAAGTTCTTCAGTTGTCTTCTTACGGATATCATCAGCCTTCATTTACCTGGTCCTCCTTCTTAACGAACTTTACCTTACAAGGAAGCTTGTGACCTGCAAGTCTCATAGCCTCTCTAGCCTGCTCTTCTGTAACGCCTGCGATTTCGAAAAGCACTCTTCCGGGCTTAACTACTGCTACCCAGTACTCTACAGAACCCTTTCCTGAACCCATTCGAGCTTCAGCGGGGTGCTTTGTAATAGGCTTATCGGGGAAGATCTTAATCCAAACCTTACCGCCTCTCTTAACGTATCTGTTGATTGCGATACGGGCTGACTCGATCTGGTTAGATCTGATCCAGCAAGGCTCCATAGCCATAATACCGTAATCACCGTAAACTACCTTGTTACCGCGCATAGCCTTACCGGACAAACGACCGCGGTGCTGCTTTCTGTGCTTTACTCTCTTAGGAAGTAACATCAGTTTTCACCTCCTTCAGTTTTTGCGACAGCCTTCTTCTCAGGAAGGACCTCACCGTGGTAGATCCAAACCTTAACACCGATTACACCGTATGTTGTGTTAGCTTCTGCGAAGCCGTAATCGATGTCTGCACGAAGTGTCTGAAGAGGGATTGTACCCTCGTGATATGACTCAGATCTTGCGATCTCGGCACCGCCGAGACGGCCGGAACAAGTTGTCTTGATTCCCTTGATGCCCTGCTTCATAGCAGATGTCATAGCCTTCTTCATAGCTCTTCTGAAGCTGATACGATTCTCGAGCTGTGAAGCGATGTTCTCTGCAACGAGCTTAGCGTTGGAATCAACATTCTTAACTTCCTTAACCTCTACCTTGAAGTCCTTACCAAACTTCTTGGAAAGTGCCTTTGTAAGAGCCTCGATACCTGCGCCCTTAGAACCGATAACAAGACCGGGTCTTGCAACGTTAAGAACTACAGTTGTCTTATCTGTACCCTTACGCTCGATACCGATTGAAGAGATACCAGCAACGTTCTTACGGCTCTCGTCAATAGGCTTCTTGGAATTCTTGGAAGCGTTCTTGATGATTACATCAGACTGCTTTGAGATAAAATCACGGATCTGCTTGTCCTCGACAAGGAAATCACTGAATGTCTTCTTATCGGCATACCAACGTGTATCCCAATCCTTGATAACGCCTACCCTTAAACCATGGGGGTTAACTTTCTGACCCATGCGATATCCTCCTTATACTCTTTCCTTGAGAACTACAGTTACGTGACTTGTTCTCTTATTGATTCTGTTAGCTGAACCTCTTGCTCTGGGCATAATCCTCTTAAGGATAGGGCCGGGATTAGCAAATGCATCAGCAACATAAAGGTCAGCCTTGTTGAGTCCGTTGTTGTTAACTGCGTTAGCCTCAGCTGACTTAAGTACCTTAGTGAGGACGGGAGATGCAGCCTTCTGTGTGTACATAAGGATTGCATATGCGTCATCAATTGACTTACCCTTGATAAGATCAGCAACGATCTTTACCTTTCTGGGTGTGATGCGGACATACTTAGCTGTAGCGATGCCCTGATCTCTACCAAAGCCGAGAAGCTTTCTCTGCTTCTTTGTAGGAACGGGAAGCTTATTGCTCTTCTTAGCAGGAGCCGCATAAGCCTCGAGAATAGCCTCACGGTTCTTCTCGATATTCTCTTTGCTTAAAATAATCTTTTCCACAATAGTTCCTCCTTATGATCAGCGTGCGCCTGCAGACTTCTCGCCAACGTGTCCGCCGAACTTACGTGTAGGAGCGAACTCACCAAGCTTATGACCGATCATATCCTCTGTTACATATACAGGTACATGCTTACGTCCGTCATATACAGCGATTGTGTGGCCAACGAACTCAGGATAGATTGTAGAAGCGCGAGACCATGTCTGAACGATCTTCTTATCGTTAGCTTCGTTCAAAGCCGTAATTTTCTTCATAAGAGCGTCTTGTACAAAATAGCCCTTCTTAGTAGATCTACTCATCTCGACTCCTCCTTATGCCTTTCTGCTCTTAACAATATACTTGCTAGACTGCTTCTTCTTATTTCTTGTCTTCTTACCAAGAGTAGCAACACCCCAAGGTGTAACAGGGCCGGGAAGACCGATGGGAGACTTACCTTCACCACCACCATGAGGGTGATCGTTGGGGTTCATTACAACGCCTCGAACAGAAGGTCTAACGCCCATGTGACGCTTACGTCCAGCCTTACCGATGTTAACGTTCTCGTGCTCAGCGTTACCGATTTCACCAACCATTGCGCGGCACTTAACAGAAACCATTCTAACCTCACCGGAAGGAAGTCTTACCTGAGCGTAGTCACCTTCCTTAGCCATAAGCTGTGCGGAAGAACCAGCTGTTCTAACCATCTGAGCACCCTTACCAGGCTTAAGCTCTACGCAGCAGATAACTGTACCAACAGGGATGTTAGCAATAGGAAGAACGTTACCAGCGATGATATCGCAATCTGTACCGCTTACTACTGTGTCACCAACCTTAAGTCCGTTAGGAGCAAGGATGTAAGACTTAACACCGTCAACATACTGAATAAGAGCGATGAAAGATGTTCTGTTGGGATCATACTCGATTGCCTTAACTGTTGCAGGAATCTGATCTCTTGTTCTCTTCCAATCGATGATACGGATCTTCTTTCTGTTTCCGCCACCCTGGTGACGAACCGTGATACGACCGTATGAGTTACGGCCTGCATTCTTCTTGCCGGTCTTGAGAAGGCTCTTCTCAGGTGCCTTCTTAGTAAGGACAGAATAGTCAGCGACTGTCATCTGTCGAACTGCCGGAGAAGTAGGATTAAATGTTTTTACTGCCATTTTTATTCACTCCTTATCTGACCCTTACTGGCCGAATCCAAACTCTTCGATAGATGTCTTGTACTTCTTGCCAGTCTTTGTGGACTTACCACCCTTTTCAAGATATGTAACATCTGCGCCCTCTGTATCGATGGAAACAACTGCCTTCTTGAAAGCGGGTGTTCTGCCGAGCTGGTAGCGCTGTCTCTTGAGCTTACCGTCGAAGTTAGCTGTGTTAACGCTGAGAACCTTTACACCGAAGAGCTGCTCAACAGCGCTTGCGATCTCAGGCTTCTTTGCATCAACTGCAACCTTGAATGTGTACTTTCCGTCAGAGATCTCGTTTACAGACTTCTCTGTGATTACGGGAGCCTTAATGATGTCCTGAGGTGCCTTACTCATACGTATACCTCCTGAATCTTCTCTACAGCAGCCTTAGTAACAAGGAAGCTGTCATACTTAAGGATGTCAAATACATTGATTGTATTTACAAGAGAAGTCTTAACATCAGGGATGTTTCTAGCGGAAAGGATAACCTTCTCGTTCTTCTCTTCTGTTACGATGAGAGCACTCTTGTCAGCGTTAAGAGCCTTAAGAGCCTTAACAACTGTAGCTGTCTTAATCTCATCGAGGTTCATATCATCTACAACGATGATCTTCTTATCAAGAAGCTTTGAAGAAAGAGCAGACTTGATAGCAAGTCTCTTGATCTTCTTGGGAACTGTGTAGCTGTAATCTCTGGGCTTTGGGCCAAAGATGATTCCGCCACCAACATACTGAGCAGAACGTGTAGAACCGTGACGTGCACGACCTGTACCCTTCTGTCTCCAGGGGCGCTTACCGCCGCCTCTTACTTCGCTTCTTGTCTTAGTGCATGATGTGCCCTGACGACGATTAGCAAGCTGATTACGGATTACGACCGCGATAGCATTGGCATTAGGCTCAATACCGAAGATCTCATCCTTAAGCTCAATCGAACCGGTAACAGCACCGCTAAGATTGTAGATATCTAATTTAGCCATTATCTTCTTCCTCCCGTCGTATTACTTAGCCTTTACGGAGGACTCAACTGTTACGAGACCACCCTTAGGACCGGGAACTGCGCCTCTCAATACGAGGATTCCCCTGTCGCCGTCAACCATAACGACGCTCAAATTCTGAACTGTGCAATTAACTGCACCCATATGTCCGGGCATCTTCTTGCCGGGAAGAACACGTGCAGGTGTAGAGTTGGCACCCATGGAACCTACTCTTCTGTGGTACATGGAACCGTGACCGGAAGGACCACCCTTCTGTCCGTGACGCTTAATGTTACCAGCGTAACCCTTACCCTTGGAAACACCGCTTACGTCTACGTGATCGCCTACAGCGAACATGTCAGATACCTTGATCTCCTGACCCAAGGAATACTCTTCCTCTGTCTGGAACTCACGGATGTAGCGCTTAACCTCAACGTCAGCCTTCTTGAACTGTCCCTTGTCAGGCTTGTTAACAAGCTTCTCACGAACAGCACCGCTACCTACCTTGACAGCCTTGTAGCCATCATTCTCAACCGTCTTGTTCTGAAGTACATACATAGGCTCTACTTCAATAACGGTTGCCGGAATAACATTACCGCTCTCATCAAAGAGCTGTGTCATACCGGACTTCTTGCCAATAATGAACTTTGTCATTCTTCTTTCCTCCTATTTAGGTTATTGGTTCGCATTTGCGAACGTGACCTCGGTTGACAGATTTGGCGTTCTTATCAACCGATTAAAGCCTTTGGGTATCTCTATCAGACCTTGATCTCGATAGAAACGCCTGCAGGCATGTCAAGCTTCTGAAGTGCATCTACTGTCTTTGCTGTAGGTGCGTATACGTCGATCAAACGCTTGTGTGTTCTCTGCTCGAACTGCTCACGAGAATCCTTGTACTTGTGAGGTGAACGAAGGATTGTAACGATCTCCTTCTCTGTAGGGAGCGGAATAGGTCCGCTGAAGCTTGCACCTGTACGCTCTACTGCTGCGATGATGCTTGCTGCGCTCTCGTCGAGAAGTCTGTGATCATAAGCCTTGATCTTGATTCTGAGCTTCTGTGTTGCCATTTCTTTTTCCTCCAATAAGCTGTATTCTTATTCAACCTTTCCGGGCGTTTCTTCTTGTCCCATTCAAAAACCCAGATATCCAGTTACCGACCTGATCAACAATCGGCACTTTGGCTTCTGGGCAGACGCTCAAGTAAATAACGCTGCCGGCTTTAGCCGAATCGCCGGGATCTTCTGTCCCGACCTGCTCCGTCGAAGTTACCCGCCTTCACATGCAGCTCATATAAATGCGGCAATCTCCGATTTCTACGCGTGCGCATACTTCGTCTTCAAAGTCGCGCAGGTGCTATTATACTTCGCATATATCCAATTGGCAATAGTAAATTTCACAAAATTTTAATCAAGCATAATAAGTGTCAATTACTTCTGCGGATACAAGCTCATCGTCTTCTACCAAAGTAATTTCTCCGGCATTTGCATGTACCCTGACGACGTATTGATCACCTTCTGCTCTTGTAAGAAGAACATCGTAGTCACATTCATTACAAGCGAATATATAAACGGAGCGAGTCATCCATGATGCTTCTTCCGCTGTATAGTCTTCTATATCAAGTATAAGTGCCGCATGTGCGTCAGCATCATAACGTATATATCTTGATTCATTCTGCTGAAGTAGCATTTCGTTACCTTCAATATTGTTTATAAGCTCAACGTCATATCCGGCTTCTACCTCAACAAGAGTCTCATCAGTCTCGATATTACTATGTACACCATTATAGGCAGGTACGTAAAAGTAGACTATTCCCTCCTGATCAAGATAATCGTCTCTAAAGATATCGTAGAGTGTTCTGAACTTGACTGACATATATTCGCCGGCGAAGGATTCTACCTGAGGGAAAACCATATTAATGTTTGCAGTAATGAAAGCTCCTACTGCAAAGAATACACACATAAGTACAGCAAGAGGTATATTTACATACTTTATTGCTGACAGAAGACAAATGACTATTAGCATTACGGATACTATGGCTACTGACCATCCGAAGTAAGATATTGTTGTCGGAAGGTATCCGCCTGCTGCTCCCTGTATTACCCAGTCCTGGTATGAAGGTATAAGCGAATGAGGCAGAGGGTAAGAAAGAGCTATAAGACATCCGGAAGCGGCAGTAGCCAGGAGCTTAAGACATGTGCTCTTGCGCTCTTCTTTACTGTAGTAGCGGAATTCATTGTAAGCAAGTAACGCTGCAACAAGTGCTCCGAAGCCGGAAGCTGCCGTAAACGCAAAGAGTTTTTTACTGTGTACAGGATGAAGGAACAACTCCTTAACTGAGGATATAACACGAAGATCTTTCAAGGGGAACATTCCGGTAGAAAATTCAAAACACGTTCTTGCCGCTCTTTTGACATCGACATGTGAATCAATAGAGGAGACCGCAATATCTACAACAGGATGTGATCTCAGATAAGCAAGAATTCCAATATATACAACTGCAACTATAAAGTGTGGAATAAGTGCCTTTACAAAATACTTTATTCCGCCTTTTCTTCTTATTGAATAACAAAATGCTATTACTGCATATACTAATGAAGCAACAATGAATGCTTCGTATACCTGCATAGATTCATAAAAGAGTATCAGACTTACTACCAGGCGTGCAGTATTTTTGTGTTCACCCTTCTTCTCATGATAATCGAGGAAGAGCCAGAGACCGGAGATCATAAGGAAAAGTCCATACATGAAATCAAGAGGATAGCATGTTATAAGACAGTGCCATATATCAAGCTGTAGAAACGAAAAGAAGAACAGCGCGAACAGAAGACCTGCCGTCTTATGAACTTTCTTGGCGAAGAAGACTGATAACAAAGCGATATTCGCAAATACAGGAATATACTGCAAAAGCCAGATAGCTGTGTAATTTCCGGTTCCATTCACAAAGAACCTGAACATTATTACTGCCGGAAATATAAGGCCGACCTTTCCTCTTGCAAGAGAATATTCCATACCGTAAGCATAACCCTGCTTCCAGCCGTTAACTCTCGCGTTGATATATTCCATAACAGAATCATGGCATGCCAGAACCGTATCCTTAACCAGGAAACAAACATATCCCCAAGTAGCAAGGACACTTAAAAATAATAATACAGTTAATACTCTTTGGATTTTCTTAGTCATACTCGCCTATTATAATACATCAGGCGCCAATAATCTCATAAAGTTGGGGCAAACAAAAAGCCTCCTCGACTATTCGAAAAGACTTAAAATGTTATGGTGACCCGTACGGGAATCGAACCCGTCACTCCGCCGTGAAAGGGCGACGTCTTAACCGCTTGACCAACGGGCCTAATATGGTAGCGGCAGTGGGATTCGAACCTACGACCTGCCGGGTATGAACCGGACGCTCTGGCCAACTGAGCTATGCCGCCATGTGTAACGCACTCTTTAAGTGCTCATAAATTTTAGCAACGACAGACCTGTATGTCAAGATGCTATTTGAAATTTTATTACTATCTTTCTAAAAAGCTTATGGATCAAGACATTCTATACATTAGAACATGGCTTAATCCCACTAAGGATAAAAAAATCGGTGCGGATATTTTCCGCACCGATTAAGAAATCAGACTTGTAAGAGAGTCAGATTACTTGAGCTCAAGCTCAGCACCTGTCTCAGAAAGCTTCTTAACAAGATCCTCAGCCTCATCCTTAGCAACGTTCTCCTTAAGAGCAACGGGAGCCTTCTCAACGAGCTCCTTAGCGTCCTTAAGACCAAGACCAAGAACATCCTTAACAGCCTTGATAACGTTCATCTTGGAATCACCGAAGCTCTTAAGCATTACAGTGAACTCTGTCTTCTCAGCAGCAGCACCTGCATCTCCACCAGCTGCGGGAGCAGCAGCAACAACAGCTGCAGCAGATACGCCAAACTCTTCTTCAATTGCCTTCTCGAGGTCGAAAAGCTCTGTTACGGAAAGAGCCTTAATCTCATCGAGGATCTTTGTGATATTCTCACTAGCCATTTTAATTTCCTCCATTTAAGTATTAGATGAATTTTGATTATGCTTCAGCGGGTGCTTCAGCTGTTACTTCAGCAGCTGCTTCTTCAGCAGGTGCCTCTTCAGCGGGTGCTTCAGCAGCTACAGCTGCGTCAACGCCGCCCTCTTCCTGTGCCTTTTCAGCTACAGCCTTAACGAGCATGGCAAGCTTTGTAAACGGGAAAAGCAAACCATATACAACCTGGCTGTAAAGAGTCTCCTTGTCGGGTACTTTTGCAAGAGCGTCGATTTCTGCCTTGTCGGCAACTCTTCCCTCTACGATACCACCCTTGATTTCAAGAGGCTCATACTCCTCTGCGAACTTGCTAAGAACCTTTGCAGGTGCAATTACGTCATCGGAAAAAGCTACAGCTGTAGGTCCCTTGAAAATATCATCAAGACCTTCCATTCCCAACTCCTTGAATACAAGGCGAAGAGTCGTATTCTTAACAACCATGTACTTTACGCCGTTCTTACGGAGCTCGTTACGAAGATTTGTATCCTGCTCAACTGTAAGACCACGTGAAGAAGCGAATACGAAAGTAGTAGCATCCTTGAACTGTGCAACAAGGTCAGTTACGACCTGCTTCTTAGCAGCAAGAATTTTCTCACTTGGCATTTAGGTTTTCCTCCTTTTTAGATTTTAAAACCCTCACGCCGAATGACATGAGGGTCTTTGAAAATCTCGTAATCTAAATAGATAAGAGTTTCAACCTCGGCGGGGAAACATAAGAATCCCGGCTGTCTTCGGTATGAATTGGTATTGAATTAATGTAATTCTATTAAGCAGTAAACTTACTAGAATTAAGCTTGATGCCAGGGCCCATTGTAGAAGAAATAGAAACATTCTTCAAGTACTGTCCCTTAGCAGCTGCGGGCTTAGCCTTAACGATAGCATCCATGATTGTCTTAAGGTTCTCCTCAAGCTTCTCCTGTCCGAAAGAAATCTTTCCGATAGGGCAGTGGATGATGTTAGTCTTATCGAGACGATACTCGATCTTACCAGCCTTGATGTCGTTAACAGCCTTTGTAACGTCCATGGATACTGTTCCGGACTTAGGGTTAGGCATCAATCCCTTAGGACCCAATACCTTACCGAGACGACCTACAACACCCATCATGTCAGGTGTAGCAACTACTACGTCAAAGTCGAACCAGTTTTCCTTTGTGATCTTATCGACCATATCCTCAGCACCAACGTAATCTGCACCAGCTTCCTTAGCCTCATCAGCCTTGGGACCCTTAGCGAATACGAGTACCTTCTTTGTACGTCCTGTTCCGTGAGGAAGAACTACCGCACCTCTGACCTGCTGATCAGCGTGACGGGAGTCAACACCAAGACGAACGTGAAGCTCTACAGTCTCATCGAACTTAGCCTTACCTGTCTCCTGTACAAGACGAACTGCCTCGGAAGGATCATAGGCTACGCTTCTGTCTACGAGCTTACTGATTTCTGTATATCTCTTACCAGCCTTCATAGCTTTCTCCTCTCTTTATCAGTCTCTTGTTACAACGATACCCATGCTTCTAGCTGTACCAGCTACCATCTCAGCACAAGCCTCAACGGATGCAGCATTTGTATCAGGCATCTTGATCTCAGCGATCTTCTTGCACTGCTCGAATGTAACAGTTGCAACCTTCTGTGTGTTAGGTCTTCCGGATCCGCTCTCAATCTTGCATTCCTTCTTGAGCAATACAGGTACCGGAGGAGTCTTTGTAATGAAAGAGTATGTGCGGTCAGCATAAACCGTAATAACTACGGGAATAACGAGACCTGCATCCTTAGCTGTTCTCTCATTGAACTCTTTAACAAACTGAGCAATATTAACTCCGTACTGTCCAAGAGCTGGTCCTACCGGCGGCGCGGGTGTTGCTTTAGCGGCTTCTATCTGAAGTTTGATATAGCCTGTGATTTTCTTAGCCATACTTGGCCACCTCCCATTTGTATTTGCCGTGCACCGAAGTGCTTAGCTTGCATTAGATTCTCTCAACCTGTGTAAAGTCGAGATATACGGGCGTCTCACGTCCGAACATTGCGATCTTAACCTTAACCTGCTGCTTCTCGTAGTTCATTTCCTCTACTACGCAGATGCTGTCTGCAAAAGGTCCTGTGATAACTCTGATTGTATCTCCGATATCGTAATCGACATCAGGTACCCAGTCAGTAGCGATACCCATTGCAGCGAGGTCACTGTCTGTAATCGGCAAAGGCTTGTTGGGGTTTGTGCTTACAAAGCCCGTTACACCTCTTGTATTGCGGATAAGATACCAAAGTTCCTTATCTGCTGTAGAAGGCTCTTCATTATCCTTAAGATTTTCAAAGTTACTTACCAACTTGATGAAAACATATCCGGGATACTTCTTGCGCTTTACAGCCTTCTTCTTTCCGTCCTTAATCTCGAAGACATCTTCTGTGGGAACGTTGATTTCCTGAATGATATCCTGCATTCCGCGCTTCTCGACTGTCTTCTCGAGGATTGTCTTTACTTTATTCTCATAGCCTGAGTATGTATGAACTACATACCACTTAGCTTCGTTGATATCAGCCATCAGACTTCCTCCTCGGACTCTTCTGTCTCCTCTGTCTCGCTCTCATCAACAGACTCGTCTGTCTCATCAGCTTCTTCGGATTCCTCGGTTGTTGCTTCAGTTGTAGTCTCGCTTGTAGCTTCAGACTCATCAGCAGCTGCCTCTGTCTCCTCAACGGCAACAGGAGCTTCTGTTACAGGAGCAGAAGTCATTGTTGTAGTTGTAGTTACATTGTCGTAGAAACCGATCTTCTCGAGTACCCAGTGTCCGCCATTATTGATAATGGAAAGGAAAATAGCAAAGAATACGATTACTACAAGTACAACTGCAGATGTATTCTTAAGCTTCTCCTTGGAAGGCCATACAACTCTCTTGAGTTCAGCCCTTACGTCCTTATACTTCTGAGCGATACGACCGAAGATATTGGGCTTTTTCTTCTTGTCAGCCATCTTGTTACCTCGTTAAGAAAGTACTGAATTACTTTGTTTCCTTATGAACCGTGTGCTTACGGCAGAAAGGACAATACTTCTTGAGCTCGAGTCTCTCGGAATCGTTCTTCTTATTCTTATATGTCTGATAATTTCTCTGCTTGCACTCTTCGCATGCAAGTGTGATCTTGTCACGTGCACTTGTCTTAGCCATTGTTCGACTCCTCCATAATCTGAAATCTTTTTTTCCACAATAAAAAAAGACCTCTAAGGGTTTTAGCTGTGATATTTTATCACGGCATATATTAAGTGTCAACGCATATTCTTTGCAATAATCGGCATTTCAGGAATCCTGTAGTTCGGGTTGAACAATCGGATTCACATCAGCTCTGTAGATATCAACGAAATCGAACTCGCGAACCAAAGTATATTGCTCCATTATATCATCGGGTACTATATTTTCTTCCTTGGGAACAATCAGTAAAGTAGGACCGGAATAGTCTGAGTTTTCTTCGTAATATAAGTAGTCGCCCAAATGGAAGAATCTTCCACCCGGATATACCAATTTATATACATGATCCAAATCATAAACACGCAATACTCGTTCAAACGTAGTCAATTCTCCGCCGTATACATACACGAGTTCCGCATCCATGCTGTTAACGGCCTCTGATATCTCATCTACCTGATATATACTGTCCTGTACAACATAGTAATTAATATCCGACAGGATGTTGCTGAAAAATATTGCTGCCAAAAGACCTATGTAGATTGCCTTACTGAAAAGAAGTTTCATATCAATGCGATCCAAATAGAAAGCAACCAGTATCATTATGATGATAAATGTACTAATAAGGTAGCGTTCCTCAAATACACGAGAGCCATATAAAACATTAAAAAGAGACAGAGTTGCGAAATTAGTTCCAACAATAGTAAAAAGAAATGCTATCGTTTCAAAGTTCTCGTCTTCTGTCTTTCTGCTAAGAAGATATCTGCCGACACTGACTAAACCCAAAGCGACTACAGCAAAAATAATCATCGGGAATAGATACGACATACCTTCTGCAGACATTACCTCTACTTCACCGGTTACAGGCAATACTCCGATAAGTTTCAGCAGTCCCAGAAAGGGGGCCTGAACTATTTCAAAAAATGAATCCAGATTCGCCCAGGTCTTTGAGGCATCTATTATACAAATCCCTAATACTCTGGCACCGAATTCTTTACCGAACAGTACTGCGATGCTGAGAACATAAAAGTATATGGACTCTTTCCTGATAAGTTCTTTAAGATCGTTTCTGATTAATGTTTTTATTCCGATGAATACGATACAAGGAAGAGTAAAAATTATCAGCATGTATACGCCGCAAGATAATCCGGAGAAAATACAAAAAGCCAAAGTAAGCAGGCTTATGATGCCATACTTATTGGTGCGTCTTATGTTTATATACTCATTAATTATCAAAAGGATTGCGAGCATTCGCAGATTGTAATAAGCAGGCCCCCACAAGAAACACTCTGCATAACCAAGATTGATATGCGTAAAACCGTTTATCAGGTAGGGGGAAATAAGCAAATTTACAGCAAATAAACGAGAAGTTGTACCCAGCTTAAGTTTCTTAAGTATGCTGTTAAAACTTATAACTATTGGAACAAGCGTTACAACATTAGCAAGACCATAGGACAAAAACAACTTTCCGGTAACAGCATAGAATAAAGACGCAAGCAGAACCGGAGTGTCTATATTCGAATTACTCTGTTCTGACCAGGGCCCAGTAAAAAATGTATGCTCTTTTCTTATGAGATAAGTCTTGAGCAGAAGCCAAGACGAATCATACCCCAAATGGCTTTTGAGTTGGAACAGATTAAAATAAACCACGATGCCGGCTTGAAAAACAAGAACAAACCAGAGCATGGCGTTCAAAAAAAAGACCAAATTGAATTTGCTTTTCAATTCTATTTTCTTATTCATCCATCCCATATATCACTCTATCTGAACTAATATACCTTATTCATTAATATAATTAGTCATAGGATTTACATCTGATCTATATACGTCGATAGCATTGTTTACACTCTGGACAAGAGTATATTGTTCCATAATTTCATCCGGAAGATTGTTATCTTTGTGCTGAACTATCAGCAATGTAGCTCCGGAATACTCTGAAGCATCATCGTAGTATAAGTAATCCCCACTATGGTATATATAGCCATTCTCCTGCACATATTTATATACATTATCAAAATCATAAACTCTGATTATAAATTCAAAAGTCGATAAGTTGCGTCCGTATACATATATAAGGCCGGCATCCTGAGACTTAACAACTTCGCTTATCTCATCAACATAAAATACGCTGTTATTCTCTTTGTGATAGGTAGCATCGGATACGATGTTATTCATGAATAAGCTTAAGAGAAGTCCGATACAAAGAAGCTTTGAAAAGAGCTTACTCATATCGAGTCTGTCAATATAGAATGCCGCTATAAGCAGAAGAACTACAAAAGAACATATAAGGTAACGCTCTTCGAAGATATCCGAGCCGTAAACAACATTAAATAACGATAAAGAAGCGTAATTGACAGCAACAACCGTAATGAGCAAAGAAAGCGTATCGCAACGTTCATCTTTGGCAATATTCTTCTTAATATAGATGCAGGTAAATACTACGCTTAAAACCACTACTGCAAAAATAAACAGAGGGAACAACTGCATGATGCCTTTGGCTGACAAGATTTCTACTTTATCCTTAGTAGGAAGAGCGCCTACAAGCTTCATCAGGCCAAGGAAAGGGGCCTGAATATTATTGAAAAACGACTCTAATGTAGTCCACGTTCTTGAAGCATCAATGATTCTGATGCCCAATACTTTCGAAGCAAATTCCTTGCCGACCAAGGCTGCTCCCGTAATAAGATAAAAATAAGCGGATTCCTTCCTTGTAAGAACCTTAATATCATTCTTAAGAAGTGTCTTAAGTACTACAAATACAAGGCACGGGAATATGAAGATAACAAGAAGGAATACTCCGCAGGATATTCCGGAAAAAAAATACAAAGCAAGCGTAACAATACTTAGAATGCCAAGTTCACCATGTTTTTTTATGTTGATGTACTCGTTTATCGTCAGAAGTATCGTCAGTATTCTGAGGTTATAGTAAGCAGGTCCCCAAATGAAACATTCTGCATAACCCAGGTTAATCAGGTTGTAGCCTGTTACAAGATAGGGCGAGATCAGCATGTTAAGTGCAAATAATCTCGAAGCAGTTCCAAGGTTAAGCTTCTTTAAAATACTGTGGAAGCTTAATATAATCGGAACAAAAATTATAAGATTACCCAGAGCATAGGAAAGGTATATCTTACCTGTAATCGCATACAGCAAAGTCGCCGGTAAAAGCGAAGTGTCCAAATCCAGGTTGTTCTGCTCTATCCACGGTCCTCTGAAGAAGGCATGCTCTTTATTAATGAGAAAAGTCTTAAGTATCATCCATGAGGAATCAAATCCCATATGACACTTAAGTTCAAACAGATTAAAATAAACGACAGCTGCGGCCTGTAATACGAATACCAGCCACAGCATAGCGTTCAGAATAAATGCTGCATCATATTTTTTACTTGTACTTATTCTCTTTTTTCCGGATCCCATAAATATCAGCGACGGCTTCTAAGCTCTTTTTCTACGTCCTCTAAAGTAATACCCATGTCTGCCATAAGAACCAGCACGTGATATTCAAGGTCTGCAATCTCAGCGATAACTTCGCTCTTGTTGCCTTTCGCTGCAGCGATAGCAGTCTCAACTGCCTCCTCGCCTACTTTCTTACTAATCTTCTCAGTACCCTTGCCGAGAAGGTAATTTGTATAAGAACCCTCTTCCGGATTCTTCTGTCTGTCCAAAATTACACTGAAAAGTTCCTTGATGATATCCATATTTTTACTCCTTTGTATCTATATCCCACTCATCTATCGTGGTATAAAAGCATGATTTATTGCCTGTGTGGCAGGCAGCCCCCGTCTGTTCTACTTTGTAAAGAAGTGTATCTCTGTCGCAGTCGATTCTGCCTTCGACAACCTTCTGAAGATGACCTGAAGTCTCACCTTTCTTCCAGAGAGTCTCCCTTGATCTTGAGTAATAGTGCATATAACCTGTCTTGCAGGTAAGCTCAAAAGCTTCGTAGTTCATATAAGCCATCATGAGAACTTCGCCCGTAACGGAATCAACCGTAATGGCAGGAACCATCCCGTCGGAATTCTTCTTCATATGAGCCCACATATCAAGTTCTTTTCCGATTCTTCTCACGGGAATTTCTCTTCCGGCAAGATACTCCTTAAGGTCAGATATCTTAATCTCTCCGAAGTGGAAAAGACTTGCAGCAAGTACCGCATCTGCCTTTCCCTCAACAATGCCGTCGTAGAAATCAGCCATTGTGCCTGCTCCGCCTGAAGCTATGACAGGTACATCTACTGCATCGGCAATCATGGAAGTGATGACATTATCGTAGCCGGACTTAGTACCGTCCTTGTCCATGCTGGTAAGAAGAATCTCACCGCAGCCAAGGTCAACTACCTTCTTTGCCCACATAAGAGCATCGATTCCGGTAGGTTTTGTACCGCCGGCGATAACTACTTCGTAGCCGGAAGGAAATCTATCTTCCTGTCCTTCTCTGCTCTTAACATCTATCGCTACTACTATGCACTGTGCTCCGAATCTCTCGGAAGCTTCCCTTACAAAGTCGGGATTCTTTACTGCAGCTGAATTAAGTGAAACCTTATCTGCGCCTGCGTTAAGAATTGCTCTTATGTCATCTACGGTTCTGATACCGCCTCCGACCGTGAAAGGAATAAATATCTCAGAAGCAACGCGGCTTACCATGTCTACCACGGTATCTCTTGCTTCCAACGTAGCCGTAATATCCAAAAATACGAGCTCGTCTGCGCCCGAAAGGTTATACTGCTTTGCGCACTCTACGGGATCTCCCGCATCACGGAGCGATACGAAATTTACGCCTTTAACCACACGTCCGTCTTTTATATCAAGACAGGGGATTATTCTCTTGGCAAGCATTATTTATCCTCCTCGGCATAGTCAATTGCCTCTTTAAGGTTAAGTGTTCCGCTATAGATGCTCTTACCGCAGATAGTACCGTAAAGGCCCATCTTCTTACATGCGATAATGTCATCCATCGTATGAACACCGCCGCTGGCTACTACGAGAGCTCTTCCTGAAGTAGCATCGAAAAGCTTCTGCAGCTGCTCGCAGTTAACACCGGAGAGAGTGCCGTCCTTGGAGATATCCGTAAAAATAAAGTACTTAACACCGTACTCAATCATCTTATTTGCAAGATCGATATAGTGAACATCGGAACTTTCAAGCCAGCCTTCCGTAGCCACCATCTCATTTACGGAGTCAATACCGACAACGACCTTCTCATTGCCGAACTTCTCAATTGAATCTGCAACAAGCTTGGGATTCTTAAGTGCAGCAGATCCTAATATTACTCGGCTGATACCCATATCAAGGTATTCCTGAATCGTCTCGATATTTCTGATGCCGCCTCCGACTTCAACCTTAAGTCCGGTCTTCTGTGCAACATCCGTATATATCTTGTTGTTAACGGGTTTACCTGCCTTGGCTCCGTCAAGATCTACCATGTGAATCCAGGAAGCACCTGCTTCCTCAAAGCCCTGAGCGGTCTTTAAATAATCGGAAGCAACCTTGGTAGCGGTCGAGAAATCGCCCTTATAGAGCCTTACGCAGTTACCGTCTTTAATATCTATAGCAGGAAAAATAATCATTTCTTGGTCCTCGCACCGAATCGAAGCAGCATCTGAAGTCCGGCTTCACCGCTCTTCTCCGGGTGAAATTGTGTAGCAAAAATATTGTCTCTCTGAAGGGCTGCAGCGTACTTAATTCCGTACTCTGTCTTTGCACAGCAATCCTTCTCATCGTCGGGAAGACAATAAAAAGAGTGTACAAAGTAAACATAGTCGCCTTCACGCGGCAAGCTACCGCTGACATCACTTAAGCTGTTCCATCCTATTTGCGGAACTTTAAGTCCCTTGTCGATTGTCTGGTCTGCCGGGAACTTCAATACCTTGCCGGGAATAATATTCAGGCCTTCGATAAGTTCTCCATCAGCCGCACCTTCCTGGGAGCCTGACAATAAAAGCTGCATCCCGAGGCAGATCCCGAGAAGGGGTCTGCCTGAGGCTGCATACTCTTTAATGACTGTATCAAGTCCCTGCTCCTTAAGAGCCTTCATGGCGGGACCGTAAGCACCTACACCCGGAAGTATGACTCCGGCGGAATTCTTGATGACTTCCGGATCTGACGTTATGACAGAATCGTAGTGCAGATATTCGAGGGCCTTGCTTACGGAAGCAAGATTACCCATACCGTAATCGATTATTGCTATCACTTACTCGATTTCCTTACCTGTAATTCTTGAATAACACTCTCTGTACTTCTCGGCTGTCTTGTTGATAACTTCCTCGGGAAGTGTGGGAGCGGGATAAGTCTTATCCCAGTCAAGTGTCTCAAGCCATTCTCTTAAGTACTGCTTGTCGAAGCTCTTCTGAGCATGACCGGGCTCGTAATCGTTAACATCCCAGAATCTGGAAGAGTCGGGAGTGAACATCTCATCAGCTACAACGAGCTTACCGTCAATCTTACCGAACTCGAACTTTGTATCTGCAAGGATAAGACCCTTTGTAAGAGCGAACTCGGATACCTTGTTGTAAAGAGCGATTGCTGCATCGTGAAGAGCAGTTGCATCCTCTTCACCAAGGAGCTCCTTAAGCTGATCGTATGTAATATTGATATCGTGACCTGTCTCTTCCTTTGTTGAAGGAGTGAACAAAGGCTCGGGAAGCTTATCGCCCTGAACCATACCCTCAGGCATCTTAATGCCGCCGACAGTACCGTTTGCCTTGTATTCCTTAAGAGCAGAACCTTCAAGATATCCTCTTACGATGCACTCTGCAGGAAGCATGTTAACCTTCTTAACAAGCATTGATCTGCCCTTAAGCTCATTCTCATACTTATCAAGACCCATGGGATATTCCTTGGGATCTGTAGAGATTACGTGATTAGGGATAATATCCTTAGTAAAATCAAACCAGAAAGAAGAAATAGAGGACAATACCTTGCCCTTATCAGGAATCAGCTCATCGAACACTACGTCAAAAGCTGAAATTCTGTCTGTTACGACCATAAGAAGAGAATCTCCGAGATCGTATACATTTCTTACCTTACCCTTGATGAATACGGGAAGATCGATAAAATCTGTGTCTTTAATCATCATTTCTTTATACCTCCGTTATATCAAAGGACGCCTTTGGTCGATATGACCTGATCCTTGAATCTCTGATCAATTGATGCCGCCTCTCTTAAAGCTCTTGCCAAAGACTTGAACATCGCTTCTGCCTTGTGGTGATCGTTCAAGCCGTAAGGGCACTTAATGTGAAGTGTAATTCCGGCATTAAACGCAAAAGATCTCATGAATTCTTCAAAAAGCTGAGTGTCCATCTCTCCGCACTTGTCGGAACTAAAGTCACACTCAAAGACAATAAAAGGTCTTCCTGAGATATCTATAACCGCATCGCCCAAAGCTTCATCAAGCGGACATCTTGCAGAACCGTATCTTACGATTCCCTTTCTGTCGCCCATAGCCTGTGCAAAAGCCTGGCCCAAAGCAATTCCGACATCTTCAACCGAGTGGTGTGCATCGACATAAAGGTCACCCTTGCACTTTACTTCCAGATCCATTCCGGAGTGCTTGGACAAAGCCGTCAGCATGTGATCAAAAAATCCCACACCTGTGTCAATCTCACTCTTGCCCTGACCGTCAATGTCAATCTTAACGAGAATATCGGTCTCGCCTGTTGTTCTCTTGATCTCAGCTGTTCTTGCCATCTTTGATCTCCTCTCTAACGGCCTTCAGGAACTCGTCCATCTCCTCATCGGTACCGATGGAGATTCGAAGTCTGTCGTTAATAAGCGGCTTATTAAAATACCTTACAAGTATACCTTTTGCTTTAAGGTTTTTGTAGAGCGTTTCTGCCGTTAAGGGCATCGGGGGCTTTGCAAATACAAAGTTGGTTGCCGAGTCGGGAAGCTCGAATCCCATCTGGCGAAGCTCCTTTGTCACTCTGTTTCTTGTCGAGATAAGAGCCTTTCGATTCTTCTCGAAGTTCTCCCTGTCACGAATAGCCGCAGCAGCAAGCGTCTGTGCAATATAGTCGGCAGGATAGGAATTAAAGGAATCTCTTGCTCTCTTAAGACCTTCTATAAGCTCCTTATCGCCGATAGCATATCCGAGTCTTAATCCGGCGAGGCCGTATGACTTCGAAAGTGTTCTTACTACAATAAGGTTCTTATACTCGTTTATTAAAGTAGCTGCGGAAGTATAACCTTCTGCAAAAGCCGCATAAGCCTCATCTATAAGCACAACACTGTCCTTGTTAGCCTCAAGAATCTTACGGATATCTTCTATCGACATTGCAATACTCGTGGGAGCATTGGGATTAGCGATGGAAATACCGCAGTTTTCCTTTCCACAGTAGTCTTCGGGATCAATCGAGAAGTCTTCCTTAAGAGGAACTTTCTGCGCTCTTACCGAATAGAAGTCTGCATATACAGGATAGAAGCTGTAAGAAATAGAAGGTATGAGCACAGCCTTAGAAGTATTCATATCCTTTTCGAAAAAAGTCTGCCAGCAAAGTGCCAGTACTTCGTCAGAGCCGTTGCCTACAAATACATTCTCGGGGCTTACCTTGTCTACTTCAGCCACAGCATTGCAGACTATGGCTGAATCGGTATTAGGGTAGAGCCTTAACTTGGATATATCCAAATCCACAAGAGCCTCTTTGCACTTAGGTGAAGGCGAATAAGGATTCTCATTTGTATTAAGCTTGATTATCCTTGTACCTTCCTTAGGCTGCTCGCCCGCAGTATAAGGCTCAATGGAATTAATAAGTTTGTTCCAATATATACTCATTACTTTTCTAACCTCGCACGAACTGATGCGGCGTGGCAGCTAAGACCTTCGCTATCGGCAAACTTAGCTACATCTTCTGCAACATCCATCAAAGACTCTTCGTTATAGTTGATAACACTCATCTTCTTATAGAAGTCTCCTGTGTTAAGAGGAGAGAAGAATCTTGCTGTTCCTGATGTAGGAAGAGTGTGGTTAGGACCTGCAAAGTAGTCTCCGAGAGGTTCCGGAGAGAAGTTGCCCATAAATACCGCACCGGCGTTATTTATCTTATTTAATGTCTCTTCAGGGTTCTTAACGCAGAGCTCTAAGTGCTCGGGAGCAATCTCCTCAGAGAAGGCAATGGCAGTATCCAAGTCATCGCATACTATTATCGAGCAGTAATCCTTTAAAGAAGATTCAAGTATATCTTTTCTCGAAGCGTCTTCGGATCTTCTGTCTACTGCCTCAAGAACCTTATCTGCAAGCTCCTGGGAAGTTGTAAGAACAATCGCGGATGCAATCTTGTCGTGCTCTGCCTGTGAAAGCATATCTGCAGCTACAAACTCTGAATTTGCCGACTCGTCTGCGATGATAAGAATCTCAGAAGGACCTGCAAACATATCGATATCAACCTGACCGAATACAAGTCTCTTTGCAGTATTCACGTATATATTTCCGGGGCCGCAAATCTTGTCGACTCTGGGAATAGTAGAAGTTCCGTATGCCATGGCAGCAATAGCCTGAGCGCCTCCGACCTTGTAGATCTCAGTAGCGCCTGCGATTGATGCTGCTGCGAGAATAACGGGAGCAATGCTGCCGTCAGCTCTCGGGGGAGTACAAAATACAATTCTGGGAACTCCTGCAACAGAAGCAGGGATAACATCCATAAGTACTGTAGAAGGCAAAGGTGCCGTTCCGCCGGGAACATAAACGCCTGCTACTGAAATGGGTCTTACCTTAACTCCAATCTTGGAACCCTTGGCAGTATCCATCATGAAGCCTTCTTCCTTCTGCTTCTCGTGGAATGCTCTGATATTAGCAGCAGCCTTCTTAAGAATAGTAAGAAGTTCGGGATCAATACTTCTAATTGCAGCATCAATCTCCTCTGATGTAACTCTCATCTGATCTGCTGTCAGAACAGCCTTGTCGAACTTCTCCGTATATTTAAGAACGGCATTATCTCCGTTCTCTTTAATATCGTCGATAACGCCGCTTACTGTAGTTATGATGGGACCTAAGTCCATCTTGCTTCTCGCTCCGAGAAGATCACAGAGCTCTTTAAGATTGTCTTTATTGCCTTTAACGATCTTGCACTTCATCTTATCAGCTCTCCTTCTCCTGATTCATCTTATCGACTTCAACCTTAAGCTTGTCAATCATGGGACGGAGCTCATCAGACTTCATCTTCATTGATACTCTGTTTACTACTACTCTTGCGGAAATATCAGCAACTGTCTCAATAACATCAAGACCATTCTCATAAAGAGTACGTCCTGACTCTACGATATCCACGATAACCTCTGACAGACCGATAAGAGGAGCAAGCTCTACTGAACCGTTGAGCTTAATAATCTCAACACTTTCCTTCTTAACGCCTTCAAAGTAAGCTCTGGTGATATTAGGATACTTTGTTCCTACTCTCTTATTGGGGATGGAATCGAGCTTGCCGTCCTTAAGTTCCTTGGGACCTGCAACGCACATACGGCACTTACCGAATCCGAGATCGATAACTTCGTAAAGCTGTCTTCCTTCTTCAAGAAGAGTATCCTTACCTACTACACCAAGGTCAGCTGCACCGTACTCAACATATGTGGGAACGTCAGCAGGCTTGGCCATTATGAATCTAAGTCCTGTCTTCTCATCTTCGAGGATGAGCTTTCTTGATTTTTCCTTTGCGGCATTACAGTCGTAACCGGCTCTTTCAAGGAGCTCTATAGCCTGCTCCGCAAGTCTTCCTTTAGATAAAGCTATTGTAAGCATATTACTCCTGACCTCCGTTGATCCAGAGAACTGTCTGGATATCATTCTCATCTGCGTATCTGTTAAGTTCCTCTTCGCTGGAAGCTGATGTATCAAGGATGACGGATGTTCCTCCGAGTCTCATCTGATCAGCAAGTGTAATTGCGGAACTTCTTGCGTCTCTGCTGCCCTTCTCATAACCGATAACTGCTTCTGCTACTGAAGACTCGAGCTTAAGGCCCTGTCTCATAAGAGCTGTTATTGCAAGCGAAAGGCCCAAAGAGAAGCCTACGCATTCCATATCTCTTCCGAAGACACCTACGACCTTGTCGTATCTTCCGCCGCCTAAGATAGGGAATCCTACTTCATATGTATATCCCTTGAATATCATTCCTGTATAGAAATCCTCAGAACCGAGAAGGCCTACGTCAATGGAAACATACTTTGTAAATCCGTAATCGTCGAGTGCTTCAAGAATCTCTTCAAGATTCTTAACCGCATCAAGAGCAGTCTTATCAGTAAAGCTTTCCTTAATAACACTTAAGATATCAGTATCTGCGGAAGACTCGGCAAACATTCTTAAGAGCTTGGAATCGCTCTCGGAAAGTCCCTTATCCTTGGCTGTTCTCTCGATTGTAACTGAATCCTTTGCAAGGATAGCGCTTCTTACTGTAAGTGCAGTCTCTTCATCAAGGCCCATCTGCTTTACGGCACCTTCAAAAAGACCTGTCTGTCCGATACTTACCTGAAGATCTTCAACACCGACCTCAAGAGCAGATCTTATTGCAAGAGCTATAATCTCTGCATCTGAATCGGATCCGCTCATTCCCATAAGCTCAACACCGGCCTGAGTGAACTCACTCTGCTTGCCGCCGCCTACCTGCTGATAGCGGTACATATTCTCTATGTAGCTGATTCTTAAAGGAAGCTTATCCTTTGCAAGTGTTGCAGCATATCTTGCTGCGGGGATAGTGCCGTCGTATCTGGCACAAAGAAGCCTTCCCTTGGAATCCGTAAGCTTATAAAGGTCCTCTTCCTTAACGAAATCTGTCTTGGTATAGATATCGCAGTATTCGTAACCGGGTGTCTCTATCTCTTCGTATCCATGGAGGGAGAACAACCTTCTTAATTTACTTTCGGCGTCTTTTTTGAACGCGCATACGCTCGGCAATGTATCATTAAAGCCGTCGGGCGTGTAGAACTTGTTGCTCATTTACTCTTACCTCCTGATAAATAATTTGTAATTTTGGCGTTACTTTAGTCAACTAAAGTAACTGACTATCAAATTATATCGGCAGAGTAGTGTAATGTCAAACGCTTTATTTATGGTATTTCTCACCACTTGCTATCTTATAACCCCTGTAAATCTGTTCAAGGAGTATAAGTCTTGTCATCTGGTGAGTGAGGGTAATATTACCCAAGCATATTCTGCGATCAGCTCTGTTGACGAGGGCAGGTGCGAGACCGTTGCTGCCTCCTATAACTATCGTTATGGAAGATCCGCCGCGTTCCATGTCCTTTACAAGAGCCTTTGAAATTTCTTCTGAAGTCATAAGCTTGCCGTGAAGGTCCATAACCCAGACTACATCGTCCGGTTTAATCTTGGACAGGATAAGCTCCCCTTCTTTTGCAAGGGCCGCTTCCGTAGGGAGAGAATCCGGGCTGTCGGCTACTTCGATTATCTCCGTCGAGCAGTACTTTGAGAGACGCTTCTTGTACTCGTCTATACCGCCCTGGAGCCATTTCTCTTTTATCTTACCCGGTGCTACTATTTTAAGTTTCAATCTTCATGCCTTTCACGGGTTCGTATCTGTTTGCTACCGCTATGTTGTAGTTCTTATTCTGCACGAGATTATGCTGCGACAAATAGTCCGTAACAGTGAGGTATGCTTTCTCGTGAGTATTATTGTTGTCGCTTAAGTGTCCGAGGATAAAGTTATAAGTACCGTTTGCAATCATTTCCTTTATCATTTCGGCACAGGCGTCATTACTTAAATGTCCCCTGTCACCTGCAATTCTTGCTTTAAGATCTTCAGGATAAGGACCGTATACAAGCATCATCTTGTCATAATTGGCTTCTATAAGTACGCCGTCAACGCCGTAAGCCATCTGCCTTATATCTTCTGTAATATAACCGAGATCGGTCATGACCATAAGAGACTTCCCCTTATACATAACCTTATAACAAACAGAACCCGCCGCATCATGAGGTGTCTGGCAGGCTTTTACACTGACGCCGTCACCTAAGTCAATCTCCTCGCCGGGAACAATAATTATATCTTCTGCATACGGATGAGGCTTGGTGAACTTCTTCGCCAGACTCTTGTGTGTAGAAGCGGTCGCATATATATTTGCGGGATATTTACGTACAAACACATCCAGAGCATCGAGATGGTCATGGTGTGAGTGAGTAATAAAAATAGCATCAATACTCTCAGGGCTTGTACCTGCTACACCAAGAGCATTAACAATCTGCTTGCAGTTTCTTCCGGCATCTATAAGAATATTCTTCCTGCCGGCTCTTATCAGTGTGGAATTACCGCTGCTCCCGCTAAAGAGCGGGATAAGTTCAAGGCTTCCCATCAAGCCTCCGCATCGGGATCGAATTCGGGGCTTTCCGTACGTTCGATATCTGCACCCAGAGACTGGAGCTTATCTACAATGCTCTCATAACCTCTGTCGATTTTCTTTGCCTGAGTAATATAGCTTGTTCCGTCTGCTGCCAAAGCTGCACATACAAGTGCGGCACCAGCACGAAGGTCAGTAGCTACTACCGTCGCACCCTTGAACTTGTCGATACCTTCAATAAGTGCGATTCTGTCAAATACATTGATGCTCGCACCCATTCTCGTAAGCTCGGGGATATACTGGAATCTGTTCTGCCATACATTCTCATGCATCTTGCTGACACCCTTCGAAAGGCACTGCAATACAACTGCCTGAGGCTGAAGATCCGTAGGGAATCCCGGATAGGGTGAAGTTTTAATATTAGTACCGTAAATAACGGAATCTTTTTCTCTATAGACTCTTATGCTGTCGTTATCTTCATTCTCCTCAACTGTATAACCCATCTCACGCATCTTGGAAGACAAGGGCTCCATGTGAGTAGGAATCATGTTGTGGATAGTAACGTCACCGTCAGTAACTGCTGCGGCAATCATATAAGTTCCGGCCTCAATCTGGTCGGGAATAATTGAATAGGAGAAGTTACCGGGGAGAACCGGAACACCTGTAATTCTTATCGTGTCGGTACCTGCGCCCTTTATCTTGGCACCCATGGCATTAAGGAAGTTCGCTACGTCAACAATATGAGGTTCTTTTGCAGCGTTGGTGATAATGGTCATACCCTGCGCCTTTGTAGCTGCAAGCATGACGTTAATCGTAGCACCTACACTTACAATATCAAGGAAAATTCTTGCACCGCGTAAAGGCATAGCCTGAAGTGTGATAACACCGCCGTTAATATCCTCGGGTCTTGCACCTGTAGCCCCCATTGCAGCGAAAGCCTTAAGATGAAGATCGATAGGACGCTGACCGAAGTTGCAGCCTCCGGGCATACGAAGAGAAGCTTTACCGTCTCTTGCCAAAAGTGCACCGAGGAGATAATAAGAAGCTCTGATTTTGGATACGGCAGGTCCCGTTGCCTTGTAAGTATTAATAGTTCTGGGATCGATATCCAGTGTAAGTGAACCGTCGGGCATCTTCTCGGAAGCAATCGTAGCTCCCAAAGTGTTGCAAAGTTCCATCATGACATGAACATCCGAGATGTCAGGAACATTCTCAAGTGTACACTTACCGTCTATCATCATTGCTGCGGCAAGAACGCCTAATACAGCATTCTTGCTTCCGCTGATATTTATATCTCCGCAGAGGCGCTTGCCTCCTGTTATCTTATATGAATACGGGCTCAATTTGTTTCCCCTTCTTCGTCATCTGTCTTTGAATTTGGTATAAGAGGTATGCTGTCAAGAACACGTCTGACAGAAGATTGTCTCTCGCCTTCATTCTCTTTATTCTGTGCCTTTGTCAGGTTATCAAAGAGACCGGTCTTCTTCTTACTACCTTTTTTGCCATTACTATTATACATTTTTCCGTCGTTATTTGGATGTATCATTACTTTTTCCTTGGGATTTTCATGATTTGTCGCAAATTCCGGCTTCACCTGTACACTTTCTTCTGCAGAATTATTAACCATATTGGCTCTTGGAAGAATCGGCTGGGTAAGAAGCTTTCTTGCTTCTTCTTTCTGTCTTTTAAGTTCTTCCTCAATTTCAGCTTCAGCCTCTGCTTCTCTTTCAGCTGCATCATTCGACTCTGCTTCGTTCGGGAATTCGTCTTCGCCATCCTCAATATCTTCGTCGAATTCATCATCGAACTCATCGTCCATTTCCGGTTCAATATAAGTAAGCTCGTCTACAAGCTCTGTATATCTGTCTTCGCCGAGCTTAGCAAAAAGAGCCGCAAGTACCTTGTCGTGAGAAGATTTCTCCCCTTCCTTCAAGTTCTCAAAAGCTTCAGCTTCAGCCTCTGCGTCGTCGTAACCCATTGAGCGGATGGCTTCTACTGCCTGAATCGCCATGAAGTCAGCGGCATTCCTGTAGTACTGCTCTTCGCTTACTATTCCCGTAGCAGCATCATCATAAACGCTCTTAAATACGCCGGCGGCCTGAGGAAGAACAAGTGTAAATGTAGAACCTGAGCCTTCTCCCTGATTGGAAATTACATTTATAGTTCCGTCATGCATATCAGCTACGTCCTTGGCAATGGCAAGTCCGATGCCTGAACCGCCTACATCATGTGAACCTGAATTATCAACTCTGTAGAAACGCTCAAAGAGGTGATCTATATCCTTCTGAGGAATTCCTCTTCCGTTGTCACTGATCTGAATGCCTATGCGGTCTCCGATGTTCTCCACATCGATTCTGATGGTATCAGCTTCTGTCTTTCCCTCGTAGCTTATATACTTAACCGCATTTGTAAGGAGATTTATTACTATTCTCATTATGAGATTGGCATTACCGAATATTAGCGGATAATACATCTCATCGGGAGTTACAATCTTAACCTTATCTCTTCCGGGATAGTCGGAAAGATTACCTACTGCCTTGGTAATTACTTCTCCAAGATCGATTATTGTCATGGGCACAACCTGTGAACACATGGAAAGAATTAGGAAATCCTGTACAATGTCCTGCATTCTTACTGCATTGGTAACGATTCTGTTGCCCCACTTTGTTATCTCTTCGTAGCTTGGCATCTTCTCGGGACTAATGCTGTTCACGAAGAATTCAGAAGCTCTTATTACTGTAAGAGGAGTCTTAAGCTCGTGAGAAACATTTGCTGCAAGATCCTTCTGCCTTCTCTCGTCGTCCTTAATCTGAGTTATGTCATCAACAATGACTATATCGATTCTTGAGCTCTCATAGAATCTATGGATTATCTTAATCTCATAAATTCTTGTCTCCGTCATATAGTTAGCTCTTACTACACTGTCCTGGTTCTCAAGATTAAGAATGTAGTTAGACTTAAGATGATTCTTCTTATCGTATCGGTTGAGAAATTCTTCGATAGTCCTGGGCGGTATCTGATCATCTGACAGGAAGTCGCCAAGCGCTGCTAATGCGTGATTGGCATAGACAAGTCCGTTTTTGTCATAAGCAAGTACACCGAGACCAACATTCTCGATGATCGAATTGCTTACCGCACCTTTATACTTAAGATCTTCGATTACGTCGTTAACTGCACTGTCAGCTCTCTTGTTGAATCTGTTACTTCCTATAAGATAGCCTACGAAAAGTGCTGCGACGATTAAAATAAGTACTAATACAAAAAACATTGCAGGATTAGATCCTGCAAGTTCCAATAAATTCTGTAACATAAGATCAAGTCAGATCCTTGGGGAAATAGTATCCCGAGCCTCTTCTTGTAAGAATATACTTATACTTTGGCTGATTAGGCTCGATCTTCTTTCTAGTTCTTCTTACTGTAACGTCTACAGTTCTTACATCACCTGAAAAAGCATAGTTCCATACCTTGGATAAAAGCTCATCACGTGAACAAACTCTACCTGCATTAGTCTCAAGATACTGAACAAGCTTAAATTCATTGGAAGTGAGATCACAGCTCTCACCGTTAACATATACCTGCATTGCATCAGCATCAATTACAAGCTCGCCATCACAATATACATGCTTGCTGCTCTGCTCCTCTACACTTCCGGGAGCTGCAGCAGACTTAGCTCTCTTAAGGAGATTCTTAACGCGCTCAACGAGAAGAGTGGGATCGAAAGGCTTGCTCATATAGTCATCAGCGCCTCTTCTTAATACCTCAATCTCATATACAGGCAAATCGCCCCTTGCAGTAAGGAAAAGAATAGGGGTAGTCTTACCCATAGCTCTGAAATCATTTGTAAAATCAAGTCCGCTGTAATCGGGCATCATCCAGTCGAGGATGATAAGGTCAGGCTTCTCAGCTTCAGCAATTGAAAGACCGCTTCTTCCGTCTGTTGCACAAACAGTGTCAAAACCGAAACTGCTGAGAACATCCGATACAGATGCTACTATTTCAGGTTCGTCATCAACGATCAAAATCTTAGGCATCTTCCAAAATATCCTCCGGTTCATTTAATTCACACTTAATATGTTAGCAAAAAGGCATTTTTCAAGCAATGAGAAATGTTACAAATATGACAAATAAAAACCCCTTCCACGTTTAGCGTGAAAGGGGTTGTATAAACCGGCAGCAACCTATCTTCCCGGGCCGTCTCCAGCCAAGTATTTTCGGCA
>JAKSRK010000018.1 GCA_024403655.1 Saccharofermentans sp.
CTTGTGTAGGATTTTATCGAGCAGTTCCGACATTGCCTTGTGTGCTCTTCTCCTTCCCGATTACTCGGTACTATGGCGTCTGCTGACTTCTCACAGTTCGTTGTTACTACGGATCGTGCTCCGTCTGTGAGACCTCACGGGATAAGTCCCGAGCCTTTCTCCGTTTACTCGCCTGATTTACGCATTGAGGTTACGGTTGCCATTTGGACTTTGATGCCTGTAGCCATCTAATCCGCTCAATGCGCCTTAATATCAGGTTTCTGTCCGTCGAGCCACGGTTTCGCTATTGCTTCCTCTCGCCTGCACCTCACAGTGCAAACCTTGCAAATCACTTTAAGGTTCGTCGGCAACTACGCCCATCGGGACTTTCACCCGAGGTTCGGGACATGCCCGTCATACTACTTCAAGAAGGGATGTGTTGCCACATCCCTCCTTGAAGTATCGATCGTTCCTGATCAGATCTTGCTCTTCTTAACCTTCCAGATCTCCTTTGCATATTCTGCAATAGTTCTGTCGGAAGAGAACTTACCTGAATTACAGATGTTAATCCAGCACATCTGAGCCCACTTAAGCTCGTCCTTATAGTCTGTATAGAGACGATCTCTTGTCTTACGGTAATCGTCGAAGTCTCCGAGTACATAGTAAGTATCACCGGGCTGCCAGTTTGTTCCGTAAAGGATACCGTTGTAAAGGTCATGGAACATTCCGGTTCCGTCATCATTGAATGTACCGTCAACAAGTCTGTCGAGAGCCTTCTTGATGCCGGGGATATTCTCGTACTGCCACTGAGGATTGTAGTAAGCCTTAGTAGATGCCATATCCTGTGAACGGCAACCGAAGATGTAGATATTGTCATTTCCGACAGCCTCTGCAATCTCAACATTTGCACCGTCAAGAGTACCGAGAGTAACAGCACCGTTCATCATGAACTTCATGTTACCTGTACCGGATGCCTCAAGACCTGCAGTAGAAATCTGCTCAGATACGTCAGCAGCAGGGAACATCTTCTCACCGTTGCTTACGTTATAGTTCTCAACGAATACGACCTTAAGTCTTCCCTTCATATCGGGATCGTTGTCGATCATCTTTGCAATCTCGTTAATAAACTTGATGATAGCCTTTGCTCTGAAGTATCCGGGAGCTGCCTTAGCACCGAAAAGGATAGTTACAGGAGGAAGATCAAGCTTGGGATTCTCCTTGATTCTGTCATAGAGGTTGAGAGCATAGAGAGCATTAAGAAGCTGTCTCTTGTACTCATGAAGTCTCTTAATCTGAACATCGAATACGGAGTCAACGTTAAGCTCGATACCCTGTGTCTTATTAAGGTGATCTGCAAGACGCTGCTTATTGCTCTTCTTGATAGCAAGAAGTCTCTTCATAACAGCCTTGTCATCCTTATACTTCTCAAGTGTCTTAAGCTTATCAAGGTCGGTAACCCAGCTGTCATCACCAAGAAGTTCTGTAATAAGAGCTGAAAGCTCAGGATTACAAGCACGAAGCCATCTTCTGGGAGTAACACCGTTTGTCTTGTTGGAGAACTTCTCAGGATAAATCTTGTACCAGTCAGCGAGTGTCTCATTCTTAAGAATCTCAGTATGAAGAGCTGCAACACCGTTTACGGATCTTGAACCGTAGATAGCAAGCCAAGCCATCTGAACCTTACCGTCAGACAAGGGACTCATCTTGTCGATAAGCTCAGAATAAAGACCAGCCTCGTACATCTGTGCTCTGAACTGGTTGTTGATTCCTTCAACAATCTCGAAGATTCTGGGGAAGAGGAATCTGAAGATGGAGATATCCCACTTCTCGAGAGCCTCAGCCATGATTGTGTGGTTTGTATAGCAGAAAGTATCCTTTACGATATCCCATGCGTCTTCCCACTTAACGCCGTTCTCGTCAACGAGAATTCTCATAAGCTCGGGAATACCGATAACAGGGTGAGTATCGTTAAGCTGAATTGCATTGTACTTTGCAAAATCCTTCATATCATCGCCGTGAGCAGCCTTATACTTACGAACGATATCCTGAAGTGATGCGGATACGAAGAAATACTGCTGTCTTACACGAAGAACCTTACCGTCATAAGATGTATCGTTAGGATAGAGAACTCTCCAAATATCGTTAACTCTGTTTCTCTCGATAACGGCATCATCAAATCTCTGTGAATTGAAGAGATTGAAGTCGAAGTCCTGTGCAGGCTCAGCCTTCCAAAGTCTCAAAAGATTGATATTCTTTGTGCCGTAACCTGTAATAGGAAGGTCAAAAGGAATAGCCCATACGTCGATGTCGTTATAGTGAACCTTTACCTTCTCATCGTATCTTGCGAGTGTGAAAGGATATCCTCTCTCCATCCATCTGTCGGGATATTCCTTCTGGAAGCCGTTCTCGATTGCCTGACGGAACAGACCATATCTGTAAAGGATACCATAGCCGTTAACCGGAAGGTTAAGTGTTGCGCATGAATCCAGGAAGCATGCTGCAAGTCTTCCGAGACCACCGTTACCCAAAGCAGGATCTGTCTCTTCTTCAAGGATATCAGTGATGTTATATCCGAAAGAAGCAAGAGCATCCTTAGCCTGATCGTATATTCCAAGGTTTACGAGATTGTTGAGAAGTGATCTTCCCTCCAGGAATTCCGCTGACAGGTAATGTGCCTGTCTTACCTTAGAGTAGTTCTCTCTTGTTGCCTGAAAATTGTCCGAGATGAGCTCCACTACGCTCTTAGAGAGTGCTGTCCAATAATCTCTTGCAGTAGCATTCTCGAGCGAAAGACCGGTCTCTGCCTTAACATGGGCCTGCATCTGTGCTTCAAGCATCTTCGCTGTTACAGTCTTTGCCATAATTTTTTGCTACGCCAAACGGCGTTCCTCCTCTTAAAATCTTTTTAATTCTATCAGTTTTGATGCGCTGTGGTCAATTTACTTACGTTACAATTGAAAAACTTATCAAGGTTGATATTAATACGCGTGTATATTAGAATTTTATAATAATGTATATATGGAGTTTCTATGGATAAGACAGTTTTGATTATTATAGCCGTAATTGCCGGTACCCTTATAGGCCTAGGACTTACTTTTGTATTCGCCAAACTTCCGGAAAAAT
Source organism: Saccharofermentans sp. (assembly GCA_024403655.1). GTDB lineage: Bacteria > Bacillota > Clostridia > Saccharofermentanales > Saccharofermentanaceae > Saccharofermentans. The sequence continues at coordinate 3,103 of JAKSRK010000018.1, forward strand.
GGCTTCAGGACTACGATTATGATCCCAAAAGCCCCGACTTCAGGCTTTCCAAGAGAATGAAGTTCATCCCTCACGGTATTATATCGGCTGTCCTTCTAGCTGCTGCCTATGCTGCTGCAATCATCTGTGATACAGGATTTTTCCTTGACGGCCGTAATCCTTTCAGAATAATCGCAGTACTCGTTGCATGGCCTTTTATAATAATGATTGCCATGTCAGACAGACTTAACAGAATAATTCCCGATGAGTTTTCGATAGCACTTGCTGTATTAGGTTTGATATCTACCGTATTTGATATTTTTTGCGGAAGTGCCTGGAACTATCCCGATTCTCCTTTTTATGTCCCTTTGCTTAATCACGTTATTGCCGCAATTGTCGGATTCGGTCTTTTGTGGCTCGTCGGATTTCTTACAGAGACTTTCCTTGGTAAAGAAGGCATGGGCGCAGGCGACATGAAGCTTCTTGGTGCATGCGGTCTTCTCGTAGGCTGCTACGGACTCGTAGTGGTTTTCTATGTCGGAATAATTCTCGGCGGTCTTTTTGCAATTCCTCTTTTTATCAGAAAGAGAATCAGAATTTCAAAGGAAAATAAAGCTATAAGAGAAAGCGCAGACCCTGTCGCAGCCAGAAGAGAACTTGCAAAACAGAAGGCAAAGATTCATTTTGCCGACAATCCTGACTACCTCGCTTTCGGACCATTCCTCGCTATAGCTACGGGTATATTTCTTTCGCTTGAGCCCGTTTGGCACGCTAACCTTGTAGGTATCTTCGCTGCTATGGGAGTCTACTTCTGATATGAAAGGCAATACTCCCCCGCTTAGTGCTATTTTACGATACCAGTTCAGACGCCCTCCTGTAATTAACTGGAGCTATCCTCTGATGACACTTTCGATACTGACAGCACTCTTTTATGTGATACGTATCTTAATTAACGGTGACAGTATTCCTGTCGCACCGACGTCTCTAATCGGATACTCTATTATTTCGATTCTGATGACGATGATAGTACTCTTCCTGCCGGGTTTCGCGTTCTCACAGGGTATGTACGAGCAGACATTAGGAAGACACAGTGGTGTCGGAGCACTGCTTATGGCATTTAGTTCCGGAATACCGCTCATGATGGTTACTACTGCAATTTATAATTTTTCCTCATGGCTTCTGCTTCGTATGGGATCATCAGTTATCTTTCCCGTCTTCTTTTACCACGGAGGTACAGAAAGCAAAGCAGGAATGGTTTTGGCAATTCTTGTAGATACCGTCATACCGGCGGCAGGTGCAAGTGTATTTTTCTTCGGACTTATGTGGTCGAGGTTCAGATCTAAGGAAAGATTTGCCGGTTATATTATAATCGCAAGTGCCTATATGCTTTATTCGATGGATTTCTTCGGAGCTTCTTCCCTGTTCTTTACGGGTTTATGGTGCTGCTTCTTAAGAACCAAGACAGGCAGTGTATTCGGTCCTTTCCTTGCAATCGTTTCCGCAAGGCTTTCTCAGTTTCTGTTTACGGATACTCTGACAAAGATAGATATCCTCTCCGTACAGACTTATTCCGATATTGATGCTACCTTTTTCTATGCATCGCTTCCGGCACTCTTTATAGGACTCATTCTCATCGCATTCTTTATGAAGAATCTCAATGCATTCCACGATTCCTACTGCGATGAAGAAGAGGACAGAATGTACGATCAGGTCATACCTGCTTTTGACAAGAGTCTTAACTTAACAATAATCGTTGCAGGCATAGTATTTGCCGCGATATGGATAATGCTGATAAAAGGAGTACATATCTGATGGATAATGAGAGATACGCCAAAGATAAAGCTACCGTAATAGCAATGATCAAATATATCCTGATGGCAGGTATAGCAGTAGTTGCCATCATTTTTGCAACCAAGCTCGTTTCTGTACTGGTTCCTTTCCTTATTGGTTTCCTGCTTGCAAAAACAAGCATAACGATTGCAGAGCCCATAGCTAAGTCATATAAGGGGAGTAAACCCAAGTCTCTTATAAAGAAGAAGTCTGCTCTTGTTATATACATCATACTTCTAATCTTTATCGCTATCTTCTGCGTATGGGGCGTCGTTACTCTTCTCGGACAGCTCAGCAGAGCTCTAAATGCTCTCACTCATCTGGCAGATACCATTGATCCGGCCGAACTCGGAAATAATATTATCGACCGCATTTCTTCAATAAATGCCAATATTCTCACACCAAGTATTATTGCGTCCCTCAAGAGTAATATAACCAATATATGGCAGAACAGTATTTCTGCCATCCCTACCATTATCTCGGCTATTCTCTCTTCCGTGCTTAGCATGGTAAGCAGTATCCCATATTGGATCTTCGTAATAATCTGTGTCTTGATGAGTGGCTATTACTTCATCTATGACGGATATCATGTATTAAGATCTTATGCCAAGAGCTTGCCTAACAAGGAATTCAAGGTTAAGACTCTTTCTCTTATCAACACACTTTCAGTTACTCTTTTCAGAGCTGTCGGAGGTTATCTCCTGCTTCTCATAATGACTACGGTAGAAGCCTGGTGTGCATTTAAACTCGCAGGAGTAGACTATGCTGTTATCCTCGCTCTCATAACCGGAGTTATTGACTTTATGCCTGTACTCGGAATAAGTGCGACAATGGTACCTGTTATCATCTACTGTGCACTTCATGGTAACTATAAAAGTATTGTTATACTTATAATCGCCATGGCAATAATGACTGTTGTAAGGAGACTGGCTGAGCCATCAATCCTTGGTAAGTCCCTTCACATTCACCCTCTTCTGATGCTTATAGGCATGGCCTTCGGCGTATATGTATGGGGTGCCATAGGATTCCTTCTCGGACCTACCGTAATGATTATTATTATCGATGTAGTCAAGGTATTTGGTCTGGACAAGAAATTTATGAGCTTCCTGTCGAGGCTGATATCTAATCTGATGCAACCCTCAGACGAGAAGAGCTGATTACTACGTTTTATTAATCAGGAATTAGGAAGTATACCTTCGTCTTTATCTCCGTCCCTGCTTAGGAAGGATCCTGCGGGAAGGTCAATATCCCTGTCGGCCTTCATGTAGAACTTCATCTGGGGATGAGGGACAGATTCCAATGGATTCATATCCATATCAAAAATCTCTGCAGCACTGAAAGGTATTTCCCAGCCCTTAGGCTTTAATACATTAAGAGAATCACCCTTGTAGAGCTTATTTCTCTGACTAACCACAAACATAGCCTTCTCTTCGTCATAGCCTTCAACTACGCCGACAACAAAAGCGGGCTTGTTATATGTCCTTTCAGAACCTATCTGAGCATTATCTCCCGGATTATCGTAGAAAAAGCCGGTAGCATAGTCTCTGTGTACAACTTTATCAAGCAGTTCAAGCCATCTTGAATCCGTCTTATAACCTTCAGGATCTCTAAGGTAAAGGTCTACCGCCTCACGGTATACTTTTGTAGTAGCAGCAGCATAGTAAGAACCCTTTATTCTTCCTTCAATCTTAAAGCTGTTTATTCCTGCTTCTGCAAGCTCGGGAACATGCTCTATCATACATATATCATTGCTGCTCAATATGTAAGTACCGTGAGTATCCTGCTCAATTGGAAGACGGTCATCAGGCCTCTTCTCTTCAGATATCTCATATCCCCATCTGCAGGGCTGAGCACAGGCTCCGCCGTTAGCTCTTCTTCCTGTGAAGTAATTGGAAAGAATACATCTGCCGGAATAAGACATACACATGGCACCGTGAATAAATGCCTCAAGTTCCAGGTCTTCGGGAATATTCCTGCGTATATTTCTTATCTGCTCTAGTGAGCATTCTCTTGCTAATACGATTCTTTTTGCACCCTGTTCATACCAGAAACGGCAGGCTTCGCTGTTAGTTACGCTTGCCTGAGTTGATATATGGAGTTCAAGATCAGGTGCGACCTTCCTTGCTCTCATAAAAATACCGGGATCTGATATAAGCACCGCATCGGCCTTAGCTTCGTGTGCAACAAAATCTATCTCATCGTCTACTTTGGATATATCATCCTCCAAAGCGAGAATATTCATGGTAACGTAGCACTTTACACCCTTTGAATGAGCGTAACTTACAGCTTCCTTCATATCGTCATGTTCAAAATTACCGGAGAATGTTCTGAGTCCGTAATTCTTTCCTGACATATATACGGCATCTGCACCATAAGCAATTGCCGTCTTGAGTTTATCCATATCCCCTGCGGGACTTAAAACTTCGGGAACAAACATATTAACCCTCAACAGGAGTCTCTTCGGACTCACCTGATTCATCTGATTCTTCGCCTGCGACTACTCCAGCATCCTGAGCAGCCCAGATTTCCTGATACATGGCAACATTGTTATTGTGCTCATCGAGTGTAACCGCATATGCTGTTCCACCGTCTCCTGTAGCACAGAAATAATAATAATTGCAGTTGGGTTCGGGATAAAGTGCTGCCTGAATGGCGTCCAGACCCGGCATACAAATCGGTCCCGGAGGGAGTCCGGGGTTACTGTAAGTATTGTATGGATTATCCATGGAAATCTCATCCTGGGTAAGAACCATATGAGGGTCAAGACCATTCATCTCACGAAGATAATTGACCGAAGCATCCGAACAGAGGCAGTGAAGGCTCTCATCATCGGAAGCAAGACGATTGTGGAAAACCGCAGAGATATACATCATATCCATCGTACGGCTAGTCTCAGTCTGTATCAAAGACGCGAGCGTAATAACTTCATCAAGAGACATTCCAATGGCATCCGCACGTTCGTAATACTCATCGTAAAGCTTCGCATCGGTATTATTAAGGAATGTGTTAATTATCGTCTGCGGACTCGAATTAATATCGAATTCGTATGTATCAGGAAAAAGATAACCTGATAAGACATGGTCACGTTCAGGAGTAAGTGAAATCTGAGATACGAATCTGTAGTCGACAAAGAGATTAGGAGAATCCATACATTCGTCCATCTCCTCATCTGAGAAGGTCAGACCTGCTTCATGAAGTCTTACCTTAATCTCTTCATATGTAATACCCTCAGGGAATGTAACAACAACGCTCTCTGCCTTCTGTGTAAGAAGATACATTATCTCGTCGTAAGTAAGTCCCGGAACCAGATAGTGAGTACCTGCCATATAGGAACCGTCAAAACCGTTAATCTTACTCATGAGAGAGAATACGAGCGTGTTATCGATAAGACCGGCTTCAAAGAGATTGTCCGCGATATCGGAAGTCATGTCACCCTGTCTGATAACAAGAGCCACTGCGCCTTCCGTATCTTTATCTACCACGAACGAACCGTCTGCAATACTTGCTTCGAGCACCTCGAAACGCTTCTCCTGTGCTATGACATAGTTATATCCGAATAAAACTCCGGTAACTACAAAGAAGCTCAGCAAAAGAAGAACAGCCAGTATTCTAAATGCGACCTTTACTCTCTTTGACAGCATATAATCCTTTCAAATCCCGTAAGGACGCGCCGGATTACCTCTTCTTGGCGCGATCCTTCATACGAAGATCCGTATTGAGTATCTTCTTTCTGAGGCGGATGCTCTTAGGAGTAACTTCGCAAAGCTCATCATCCTCAACGATTTCAAGACACTGCTCAAGGCTGAAATTCAAAGGAGGCGTAAGACGCATAGCGTCATCAGAACCTGCTGCACGCATATTGGTAACGTGCTTCTTCTTGCAGACATTAACTGTTATATCTTCAGGCTTGGGATTGATGCCGACGATCATACCTTCGTAGACAGGAGTACCCGCACCGATAAGAAGTGCTCCTCTGTCCTGTGCATTGAACAGGCCGTAAGTCATGGCATCACCGCTCTCGAAAGCTACGAGTACGCCGTGATCACGAGTCTCAATCTCGCCGGCGAAGGGCTCAAAGCCACTAATTACGCTGTTCATTATACCATTGCCCTTAGTGTCGGTCAAAAACTCAGTCCTGTATCCGATAAGACCTCTTGAAGGAATTCTGAACTCAAGACGTGAGTATCCTTTCTCAGGAGGAAGCATATTCAAAAGTTCTGCCTTACGTCTTCCGAGCTTCTCCATTACGGGACCTACGAAGTCCTCGGGAACGTCGATAATAAGGTCCTCAACGGGTTCACAAAGAACTCCGTCAACCTCCTTCATAATTACCTGGGGCTTACCAACCTGGAACTCATATCCTTCTCTTCTCATTGTCTCGATAAGGATGGAAAGGTGAAGCTCTCCTCTTCCCTTAACAATGAATGCCTCAGTAGTATCAGTCTCTTCTACTCTCATTGATACATTAGTCTCAACTTCCTTGAAGAGTCTGTCTCTTAAGTGTCTTGAAGTAACGAACTTACCTTCCTTACCTGAGAAGGGGCTGTCATTAACTGAGAAAGTCATGGCAATTGTAGGCTCATCGATGCTTACAAAAGGAAGTGCTTCCGGAGCAGAAGCTTCACAGATGGTATCACCGATATTAATCTCGGGAATACCTGCCACGCAGACGATTTCACCAACAGATGCATCATCAATCTCCTGACGTCCGAGACCGGAGAATCTCAAAAGCTTTACGATTCTGGAATTAGTCTTACCCTCTTCACCATATGTAACTACGCATACATTCTGATTCTGAGCGATACTACCTCTCTCAACTCTACCAATTGCAATTCTTCCGATATAGGGATCAGAGTCGATATTGGATACAAGAAGCTGCAAGGGAGCATCCATGTCACCTTCAGGACAAGGTGTGTGCTCAACGACTGTATCAAGAAGAGGCTGGAAATCAAGTTCCTTACCATCTTCGAATTCCTTAAGATCAAGAGTTGCGATTCCAAGCTTACCGGATGTGTAAACGATAGGGAATTCAAGCTGATCGTCATCAGCACCCAACTCAATAAAGAGGTCAAGAACCATATCAACAACCTGATTGGGTCTTCCGTCGGGACGGTCAATCTTATTGATACATACGATAGGCTTAAGACCCATCTCAAGTGCCTTACGAAGAACGAATCTTGTCTGAGGCATGGGACCGTCATAGGAATCTACTACGAGAAGAACGGCATCAACCATCTTAAGTACTCGCTCAACCTCACCACCGAAGTCAGCGTGTCCGGGAGTATCTACGACATTGATTCTGATGTCCTTATACTGAATGGCAGTATTCTTTGCAAGGATTGTGATACCTCTTTCTCTCTCGAGATCGTTACTGTCCATTACCTGCTCAACGATCTGCTCGTTCTCACGATAGATACCGGCCTGCTTAAGCATGGAATCGACGATAGTAGTCTTACCGTGGTCAACGTGTGCAATAATCGCAATGTTGCGCATATTCTCAATCTTAGCCATAGAATACTCCTTGTTTTCTTTTCAAAATAACCTTATCTATTTTCCTACTAATAAAGGCACATTATTACTCGACATATTACACAAAATATCAAGTCTCTTCGCCTTTCTTATTACGCAGATATATCCTTATCGGAGTTCCTTCGAATCCGAAGTTCTTTCTTATCTGGTTTTCCAGATATCTCTCGTAAGAAAAGTGCGACAGATCTTTATCATTTACGAACAGAGCAAACGTAGGCGGATTGGTCGCAATCTGGGTTCCATAGTAGATTTTTAAGTGACGGCCCTTATCCTGAGGGGTTGGAACAATTGCAGTAGCTTCGTTCAGCATGTCGTTAAAGACACCTGTCTTAAGTCTTCTTCCTGCCTGCTCGTGAACATCCGCAATAGTCTTCCAGAGTTTATCGACTCTCTGCCCTGTCTTGGCGGAAATAAATAATACGGGCGCATAGTCCATAAAGGAGAATCTCTCCTTAACGGCCTTGGCCATTGACTCAAGTGTACCTGTAGTCTTGTCTACAAGGTCCCACTTATTGATTGCAAATATACATGCCTTACCGTTGTCATGGGCAAGACCTGCTACTCTTGTATCCTGCTCGGTTATACCTACAGTTGCATCGATCAGTATAACGCAGACAGTAGCGTGATCTATGGCAGATAAAGCTCTGACCATTGAATACTTCTCAATAACATCCTCAATGCGGCTCTTCTTTCTCATTCCGGCCGTATCGACAATGGTGAACTTGCCGTATTCATTATCGACTTCGGAATCGATTGCATCTCTTGTGGTACCGGCTATATCGGATACGATAGCTCTGTTATCTCCCGTCATCCTGTTGGTAAGAGATGATTTACCCGCATTGGGTCTTCCGATAAGAGCAACTCTTATTCTTCCGTCCTCATCCTCTCCGTCTTCAATCGGCGGGAATTCATTGAAAAGAGCATCCAAAAGCTCTCCTATACCGAGTCTGTGAGATGCTGATATCGGTATTACTTCACCGAGTCCCAGATTATAGAACTCATACATCTCTGCAGGAGGTTCTCCTACAAAGTCACACTTGTTGACGCAGACAACAATAGGCTTCTTACTCTTACGAAGCATAACGGCGATTTCTTCATCAGAAGCAGTAAGACCGGACTTAATATCGCACATAAAAAGGATGACATCTGCAGTCTCCATGGCAATCTCAGCCTGAAGTCTCATTCCCTGCAAGATGACATCCGAACTCTCCGGTTCGATACCGCCGGTATCAATCATGGTAAACTCACGTTCTCTCCAAACAGCATTTGCATATATCCTGTCTCGTGTAACACCAGGGGTGTCATGAACAATAGATATACGCTCGCCGTAAAGTGTGTTGAAGAGTGAAGACTTGCCCACGTTGGGACGTCCGACAATTGCTACTACCGGTTTACTCATACTAAGTTGGTCTCCGTCCTTAGGATTAAAAAACAATAAAAAGCGGTGCTATTGTTATAACACCGCCTTGTTGTCATTTATTAAGTTCTGTAAGATCAGACTTCTTCGCCGATCGCTACGACCTGCTTGCCATCAAGATAACCGCAGTTCTTGCAAACCTTGCGGCGAAGCATCTTAGTATGACAATGCGGGCACTCAACAAAGCCGGGCATCTCAAGCTTCCATGCGCTTCTGTGACGGGAAGTTCTTGCCTTTGACCACTTTCTCTTAGGATGTGCCATATATTTCCACCTCCATTTACTGTAGGAATTAAGCTCTTCTTCGAATAACGCTTAAGAATTGTACATTAGGATTTACGCTTTTGCAAGAGCTTTTTAAATATTTCTCAATATTTTTCTTCAAAATCCTAAAAACGAGTGTAAACACAGGACTTATATCAGTCTGACAGAAAAGATATTTCTCTCCCTGTTTCCATCGTCGTGGCATATATCATACTCCAATCTGAAGCAATTGGTAAGTACCGAAGGCATATTTATACATAAAGTAACAATATCTATTGTTATTCTGCCGTAAGGAGTAGTGAATATGCCCTTTGTCTTTTGAGATGTATCGAAGGTAAGAATACTTTCGATCTCACCTCTCCTCTTTATGGTAGCTATGCCGGAAGCCTTATCTACACAAAGGTCATATACGGTCTCACGTGTCTCTCCGTCATGAATCTGCTTCCACTTAAGCTTAAATAAAGCTTCGCTGTCTTCATAAAGGCAGTTGGTGATATAAGGCTTGTCGTAAGCCGATGTCGTGATTTCAATATTTCTTCTCATCTTAAATACTCTGTCACGTCAAATCTGTCTACGGTATATTTCTTTGTTCCCTTGGGAAGCCCTCTTCCGAGGAAGGGTGCAGCCACACTTTCGAAACGCAGTGCATCATCACTTGTATAAAACTCCCTTGTAGCTTCCCCGCCGTCTGACAGCATATTGTTGTTTTTAAGATATTCTTCTACCACACCGGCTACGCTTATGCCGGAATTAATCAGTGTCACGCCTTCTCCCATAACATCTGCTATCGTTTTTGCAAGCAGCGGGTAGTGAGTACATGCGAGCACAAGAGTGTCGGCGCCGAACTTCTTAACAGGTTCCAGGTAACGTTCAGCGGTAAGATGAGCGATATCATCATCCCACCAGCCTTCTTCTGCAAGCGATACAAAAAGAGGGCAGGCCTGTTGCAATGTCTTAAGCTCCTTTATATCCCTGCCTTCTTCCATAACAGCTTTCTCGTAAAGTCCGGATGAAACTGTAGCATTGGTGGCAATAATTCCTATCTTGCCGTTGCGTGTTGCATTTACGGCAGCCTTAGCACCGGGATAAACAACCTCAACCACAGGCACTTTGGAATGCTTCTTCAAAACTTCGTATGCATGCGTACTGGCCGTATTGCACGCAATAACAATCATCTTTACGTCCTTTTGCTCGAGAAACATCATGTCCTGAAGAGAATACTCTACAATAGTATCGTGAGACTTGCTTCCGTATGGAGCTCTTCCGTCGTCACCGAAATATACGGTACTCTCATTCGGAAGTCTGGCGATTATTTCTCTTAGTACGGTAAGTCCGCCTATACCTGAATCGAATACACCTATCGGTCTGTTATCTGCCATTTTTATTCTTCCTAAGTTTCTCCGTATCGATCTCGTATCTGGGTTCTATCTCAAACTTCCTGCCGGACAGCACATGATGAAGGTTGTCCCCGGGGATACGTCTCATAAGAAGAGTCGTAGCGAAAAGCTGCTGATATTTAACTTTGCCGCCATTTCTGCTTCTGAAGAAAGTATTTATCTTATTTCTGCCGTAATTGCCGTCACCTAAGATCGGATGTCCCATGTGAGCAAACTGTGCTCTTATCTGATGAGTTCTTCCCGTTACGAGCTCGCACTCTAATTCCGCCACATCAGTACCGTCAGGGCCTTTGCCTCTGAAAACTTCCAGTACTCTGTATCTTGTAGTAATGGGAAGATCGCCGGGCTTTTGTACATCGTGAACATAGACATTGCCTGAAGGGGTCTTCTCAATAAAGGCACTGACTTCCTTCATGATAGCATCGTCTTCACAAATTACAGTCTCGCCTTCTTCAGGAACTCCTATAACAAGACATCTGTATCTTTTTATAAGAAGATCATTCCTGAAAAGCTTGATTGCATCTTCAAGATATTCTTTATTCTTGGCAAGCATTACAAGGCCGCCGGTATTCATATCAATTCTGTGGACAAGCTCCATAGAAGCGTTGTGAGTGCTCTTTCTTATTATATCTATAAGATTATCTTCACCCGTATTCTTACCGCTGTGAACGGCAAGTCCCTGACGCTTATTGGCAATAAGAAGTCCGTCTGTCTCAGCTACCGTCTTGTAGTCAGGATCCTTGGGAACGGACTTTACCTTGTCGCCTTCACCTTCAAAGAGAGAGTCGGGAAGCCATACTTCAACGACTTGACCTTCTTTTACTGCGATATCGGAAGATATTCTCTTCCCGTCAATCTTTATGTCCTTGCGCTTCAAAGCCTTGTAAAGATCTGCCGCCTTAAGTCCCTTAAAGACAGAGGAGGCTACTTTTACAACATGCTGATTATCGTATTCTCTTGCAACTTCAAACGATCTCATAAATTAAAGAGGAATCCAAATCCTAAATAGCTTAACGCACCCATAATAATACCTGCGAGAAGGACACCGCAGACTACAGCTTTAACACTGGTCTTAAAATCCATGTCAAGGATACTGGCGGCAAGTGTACCTGTCCACGCACCAGTACCAGGAAGAGGTATACCTACAAAAAGCAAAAGAGCAAGGAAAAGACCGTTACCTGCCTTTGCTTTGAGCTTCTCTCCTCCCTTGTGTCCCTTCTTAAGACACCATGAAAAGAATTTACCGATTACCGGCTTATCAGCACCCCACTCAAGAACTCTTCTGGCGAAGAAAAAGATAAACGGTACGGGAATCATATTACCGAGAATACATACGGGGAAAGCGATATAGAGCGGAAGCTGCTGGCTTGCCGCATAAACAATTGCTCCTCTGAGTTCAACGAGAGGAACCATGGATATAAGAAAAGTAATCAGGTATTTTGTTAACATATTTATCTCCGAAATCAAATAATCCGTACCATTTTATACTTTTACGAGCCAGTTGTCATCTTGTGTGATATTATTACTGAAGTAAATAAATATAAAAAAGGATAGAACATATGAACATTGCAAAACGTTTTTTGGCTACACTTATGACACTTACCATGGCAGTTGCCGTATTCGGATGCGTCAGCTATAAGACACCCGATGACTTCAAGCCCACAGCTCCCGAGAACGCTCTGTCAGGTCTTCACCATATTGAAATTGATATTCAGGACCATGGCACTATCTCAGTCGAGCTTGATGCAGATAAGGCTCCTATCACAGTTACGAATTTCATTGATTTGGCAAACAGCGGTTTTTATAACGGACTTACTTTCCACAGAATCATTGACGGCTTCATGATGCAGGGCGGAGATCCCGAAGGCACAGGCCGTGGTGGATCCGGCACAAACATTACAGGAGAGTTCTCTAATAACGGCTATACATACAATGATATTTCTCATACAAGAGGAACAATCTCAATGGCAAGAGCTCAGGATTACAACAGCGGTTCTTCGCAGTTCTTCATTGTTCAGTCCGATTCCACTTTCCTTGACGGAGACTATGCTGGTTTTGGTCATGTAACATCAGGAATGGATATCGTTGATACTATCTGTGCCAACGCTCCCGTTACCGATAATAACGGAACCGTACTTCCCGAAGATCAGCCAATAATTACAGAAATTCGAGTAATAGACTAATATTATGGATATAGAAAAAGAACTTCAAAGACAACTTATAAGCGAGAGAGATTCTGAAGTTTTCAGAACGTCATACGAACGAGAGATAGATTATTACAGCATTATTTCCCGTGGTGATATCGAAGCTTTGAATGCCAGACTCCATGCTTCACCTGACAGACGCGGTGTACTTAGCGACAATAATCTCGCTAATGCCAAATACCACGCTGTTATTCTGATTGCACTTATAAGCAGATTCTGTATCGAAGCAGGTATGGATGTACTTGTAAGCTACTCTCTGTCAGATATTTATATAAGAATGGTAGATAAAGCAAAGACCGAGAAGGAAGTCTCTGAGATTTCCAATGAATGCTCTTTTGATTACTGCTACAGAATGCACGAGAGCATGAAGAAGTCTGTTGTTTCCAGACATGTCGTACTCGCATTGGAATATATAAGATCTCACATCCACGAGAATCTTACAGTCGAGAATCTTGCTTTTGCGCTCTCTCTTAATGCCAGTTATCTTTCTAAGCTTTTTAAGCAGGAAATGGGCATTACGGTTAGCAGATATATTAGAGAACAGAAGATTGGTATCGCCACCAATATGCTTCGTCATTTGGATGATTCCAGCCTTAATATTGCAAATTATCTGGGCTTCTCTTCACAGAGTCACTTCATACAGGTGTTTAAGAAAGAGACAGGTCTTACGCCGGAAGAATACCGACGAAGATATTATCACCAGAGCTGGATTGGAGACAAAGATAAAGAGCATTCTCAAAACTGAGAATGCTCTTCTTATTTTATTACTTTATATTATTGTAATCAGCTTCTGGCAATGACACGAATCGGCTCGACATCGTAATCGTAGACGATACTGTTCGCAAGACTGGAAGGAGCGCTTATGATGAGCCAGGGGCAGGAATCAAATGCCCAATCTCCAATATCGGTAACGGAATCCGGAATATATATGTATGAGAGCTGATCACAATAAAGGAAAGCTCCTTCACCTATATATTCGACTCCATCGGGAAGATAAACATATTCAAGATCCTCACAGGTTATGAAAGCCCCATCCTCTATTCGAGTTACTGAATCAGGAAGTATTACATACTCGAGAGCATCACAATCCTGGAAGCAGTACTCACCGATTGATGTAATATTGGAACCCGGTGCGAATTCTACGAATCTGAATCCGTTTACACCATAAGGAAGGGTAATCTCGCCTGATCCACTTATTGTAATAACTGCATCTCTTGAAATACTGTAATTCGCATTCGGTCCGCATGTTCCGGTAGACTCGATTCCGTGAATTGTATCTGCATCACAAATCTTGTGAGTCATGGAGAAAATCTCAAGAGGAAGAAGATAATAATCGTATGAATAATCACCTTCTGTTATTACTCCGGTATCATAAGAATTACCTTCGTAAGCATTCTGCATATCCCAAGTAGGATCTACATGATACCAGGTACCGTCAAGGCATACACATGCCCAGGCATGGTTAGGGTTCTCATTATTGAGATATGACTGATTATGCATAAAGTCGTAAGCCTGAGCACCAATACCGAATGATACCGCTGCAGGAACACCTACTGCACGACAAAGAGCTACGTAAGTATTGCCGAATCCTTCGCAAACCGCAATCTTTCTTCTAAGGAGAACGGCGGCATCATCCTGGTAAACAACAGATCTGTCATCTACCTGGATGAAATCATATGCAAAGTTAGAAACAATAAAGGTATAAATGGCATAAGACTTTTCCCAGTCTGTATTGCAGCCTCTGGTAATACTCTCAGCAATGGCTATTATATCCGGATCATCACAACATACATCGTTCTGAGGCTGGAGACATTCCTGAAGAGACTGATCATCCGTCCAAAGTTCAGAGCATCTCTCAACATTAAAGTCGTAAATAAGGCTCTTAAGCATCGCGAGCGTTCCGTCAGATCTCTTTGTGATATAAATATCCCACTGTCTGTAATCAACACCCTCTGCAGAATATTCAAAAACTACATAATAAATAGTGTTTGCACTAATAGAAGACGCTACTTCGAATCTGCAGGAACCGTCAGCAGTCATACTTGCGGTTACAGGACGGTTGCTCTCATCAACGATAGTAATATCAATATTATTGGCACAGCTGGTATTTACGTAAATCTCCGAGCCGTCAACTCCGAAAGTAATGTCTCCACCGCTTTTTGAGATGAAATTTACCTCCGTAAAATCCGCATAAAGCGAATCGATGCTTACAGCAGCACTAACATCGTCCTCTCTAATCAAAGACAGTCCGGTGAAAGATATCACCGCTGCACTCAATGCTGCTATTACCTTCCTAAATAACATATATCTATCTCCTTATTTCAATAAATCACTTCAGATTCTTAACAGCTACAAAAGCTTCCTCTACGGATACTTCAGCTGACTCTCCGCTTGCACGGTACTTTATCTCTACTATTCCTTCGCTTGCTCTTCTGCCAACCGTTATTCTCAAAGGGATACCGATAAGGTCAGCATCCTTAAACTTAACGCCGGGTCTCTCATTTCTGTCATCGAGAAGGACTTCTACACCCTCATCCTGAAGTCTGGTGTAAATCTGCTCTGCAAGGCCCATATTCTCTTCGTCATTAACCTTGGTAGGAACAACTATTACCTTATAAGGTGCAGCTACAACAGGCCACTTAATACCGTCATCATCGTGGTTCTGCTCAATGATGGCAGCAAGTGTTCTGCTTACGCCGATACCGTAGCATCCCATAATCATGGAATTCTCTTTACCGTCCTTATCAAGATAAATACAGTTCAGTGCATCAGAATACTTTGTACCAAGCTTGAAGATATGACCTACCTCAGTACCTCTTGCCATCTTCAAAGGCTTACCGCACTTAGGACATGCATCACCCTCTACTGCATTACGTACATCAGCAATCTTGTCGGGAGTAAAGTCACGGCCGATATTTACATTCTTGAAATGGTAATCAGTCTCGCAGGCACCTACGATAAAGTTAGCCATGGCGCTTACTTCGTTATCCATTACAACTTCAATCTTCTCCTTAAGTCCTACAGGACCTGCGAAGCCGACCTTTGCGCCTGTTACTCTCTCGACATCATCGAAAGCTGCAAGAGTAAGCTCTGTTGCATCATAAAGATTTGTGAGCTTTGTCTCGTTGATATCTCTGTCGCCTCTTACCATAACAGCAACAATCTTGCCGTCGATATTGTAGATTATTGTCTTTACGAATATGGAAGGATCCGCATTCATAAATGCCATAAGCTCTTCGATAGTCTTTACATCGGGAGTATGGATCTTCTCCATGGGAAGTGCCTCGGAATTGTCCTTCTCAGGTACATTGCACTGAGCCTTCTCCTCGTTAGCTGCATAACCGCAATCGTCACAATAGCAGATAGCATCCTCACCGATAGGGCTCTTTACCATGAACTCCTGAGAACCTGAACCGCCCATTGCACCTGAATCTGCATCAACGATAGTGTAATCAAGGCCGAGTCTGTCAAAGATTCTGCGATAAGCCTTGTACATAGCCTGATAAGACTTATCAAGCCCCTCTTCGTCTGTATCGAAAGAATATGCGTCCTTCATTACGAACTCTCTTGCACGGATAACACCGAATCTGGGTCTCTTCTCATCTCTGTACTTGTGCTGAATCTGATAAAGAGTAACAGGAAGCTGCTTGTAAGATCTGATTGTATCTCTTACTGCTTCCGTAAAAGGCTCCTCATGAGTAGGACCGAGACAGAAAGGTCTGCCTCCGCGGTCTTCGAGCCTGAACATCTCGGGACCGAACTTCTCCCATCTTCCGGAAGCCTGATATGTCTCTGCTGTGAGCAAAGCAGGCATTATAAGTTCCTGCGCACCCGCATTATCCATCTCTTCTCTGATTATATTCTCGACTTTTTTATATGAACGAAGTCCGATTGGCATGAATGAATATATGCCTGAAGCACACTTTCTTATCATTCCGGCTCTAAGCATGAGCTGGTGTGAAGGGATCTCTGCATCTGAAGGGATCTCACGTTGTGTTGCCATGAATAATTTGGATACTCTCATTATACTGCTCCTATTTTATTAAGAAAAATAAACAAGAAAAGTATAAGGCAGATAAGGCAGATTTGCAACTTGGATAACGCTTTAGAGAAGTTCTTTGACAAAATAGATATCAAGTATCAGGCAGACAATCATGATAAGTACGCAGACTGTACATATTATTCTCCGACGTGTCTTGATATCACGTCTCGGGGATCTTATGTTCTGCATTCCGTTCCTCATCATCGTTAGTCTCCTGTTAGTAGTGACACCATTATAAAGGGCGGAATTATTTCATGGTTTTCACGCATGTAACAATTACTTGACAAATGTCGTTTTTTGCTTGCATAAAAAACGATTTATTGGTAGATATCGGCAACAGCAGCTCCCGCGAGTATTATAAATAAGCGGATGTGATATAATAGTATTCGTAGAAATTTGCGTTCGGACGATAAAAGGAGAATCTTATTTGAGATTTATTGATCTGACAACCAAATACCACATAACCCGCGACAGGTTATTCTCGGCTATCAGTATCATCTGTATCCTGATAGTCAGCACTGCAGGCGTTCTGATTACAAAGACAGTTTTGGATAACCAGACGCATAATGACATGTTAAGGCGTCAGCAGCAGGCAGAAGAACTTGCGGCCGCTACAACTGAGACCAGCGAATCGGCTACTACCGAGACTACGCCGAAGGAAGAATCAGCTGTAGCTCCTGTCGTACCCTCTTCTGTGACAGATGAGACTTCATCTTCCGATGCTTCCTCTGATGTGTCAGAGAGCATTGAAGAATCCGTTCCTTCCGAAGAGACTACTGCAGAGCAGACAACAACAACAGAAGCTACAACTACTGCAGGACATAGTGAGACAGAGCTTTATATGACTGTCTACGCAAGCGGAGAACTTAACTTAAGAACAGGTCCCGGTACGGAATACGAGCTCGTCAGAGTATTGTCTTCAGGAGATGCAATAGACGTCGTAGCCGTTACCGACAACGGCTGGTACAGAACCTATAACGGCAACTATGTATCAAGTGGTCTTACTACCACAACTCCTCCGGTATCTCCTTCAACTGTGCCTCAGACTGAAGCCACCGCGGCTCCTACCGCAGCAGCCACAGCAGCACCCGAACAGACTCAGGGACCTGCTCCCGCCGGAAGCAGCACAAACTGCACCATTACTTTCTACGGTCCTCAGCCTCGCGGCGACGGATCATACAGTACCACTACTGCTACAGGCACTACCTGCTCTCAGGGAAGAACCTGTGCGGCTGACTGGAGCATCTATCCTGCCGGTACTGTTATTTACATAGCAAACGATCCTCTCGGCGGAGACGGTTACTATACTGTCGAAGACAGAGGTCCCGGTGTTACGGGTAACCATATAGACATTTACGTTGATGACGTATCGGGATACTCAACGACATCAAGAGACGTATCTGTCGCTTAATACACCAATAACTACGAAAGACGGTAAATACATGGCAAAACGTAAAGAAGAACTTAAAGTCATCCCCTTGGGCGGTATGTCCGAGATTGGCAAAAACATGACTGCATTTGAATACGGCAACGATATCATTGTCGTAGACGTCGGTATGGCTTTCGCTGAAGAATCAATGCCGGGTGTTGACTGCGTTATTCAGGACTACACTTACATAAGAGAAAACATCAGCAAACTTCGCGGTGTCATTCTTACTCACGGTCACGAGGACCATATTGGCTCTCTTCCCTATTTTTTAAGCGAGTTCAAATGTCCTGTATACGGCGGCAAACTCACAATTGAACTGGTAAGACACAAGCTTCACGACAAGGGAGTAAGTCTTAAGGGGATAGAGCTGCAGGCTTACAAAAACGGAGACAAAGTCAAGCTCGGAACAAACTTCGAAGCAGAATTCATAAGAGTTAACCACAGTATCGCCGACAGCTATGCTATAGCTCTTAAAACACCCGTAGGTAACGTAATTCACTCAGGTGACTTCAAGATAGACTACACGCCTATCAACGGTCGTACTATAGACCTTCAGCGCTTCGGCGAATACGGAAGAGACGGCGTTATACTCTTCTTATGTGAGAGCACAAACATTGAAATAAGCGGTTCTTCTCCTTCTGAGATGCAGGTAGGAGAATCTTTCGAAAGGATTTTCAAAAACGCTTCCGGAAGAATCATAGTAGCTACTTTCTCAAGCCACGTACACAGAATGCAGCAGATTTTCAGTGCGGCAGAGAAGTACAACCGCCACGTATGCCTTTCGGGCAGAAGCATGATTACTGTCTTCAATGTTGCCAATTCTCTCGGCTACATTCAGATGGAGCCGGATACACTTATCGACATAGCAGACATTGATAAATACAGCGATGACGAGATTGTTATCCTCACTACAGGCTCTCAGGCTGAACCCATGAGTGCACTGTCAAGAATGGCTTATGCTTCTCATAAAGCGGTAGAAATTCAGCAGGGCGATACCGTTATTATCTCGGCTCACCCCATCCCCGGCAATGAGAAGCCCATATACAGAGTCATCAACGAGCTTTTCAAGAGGGGCGCGCAGGTTATATACGAATCCCTCGCGGACGTACACGTATCCGGACACGCTTACATAAATGAGATTAAGCTTCTCCATACTCTCGTTAAGCCTAAGTATTTTGTCCCTTGTCACGGCGAATACAGAATGCTGTATAAACACAAGAAACTCGCCGAAGGTCTTGGAATGCCGGAAGAAAATATCTTCATCCTTAATAACGGTGATGTACTTTCCATCGGTAAGGATGAGGCAAAGATTACCGATCAGGTTCCTGCCATGGCAGTGCTTATTGACGGTTCCGGCGCCAGCAACCCCGACGATCACGTTCTGTCTGACAGAATACATCTCGGAGAAGACGGCTGCGTAAGTATCGGCATAACGATAGACAGTTCAACCGGCGAACTTGCCTGCGTACCGGCAGTCAGCTCCATCGGATTCGTATTCGACGATGAGAAGACTGCAATCCACAAGGATATCGGAGCAAGAGCGATGGCTCTTCTGTCTCAGGGAAGCAGAAAGCATGAACACATCGAAGCCGAAGTAGGTACAAGACAGTTCAGAGATGCTCTCAGAGCAATGCTTTACGAGAAAACAAAGAGACGTCCCATGATCATATCCACCGTCTCTCATATCGACGGCAGACACTGATAAAGTATTTTAAAAATCCCCTGATTAGTAACAGTTGCTGTTATCAATCAGGGGATTAGTTTATCTGCTGACTATTCTGTAAAGGTAGAAGTCGCCACTTTGTTCTATTAACTCTGCTTCGGCATTAGGATCGTAATGAAGTCTGATATATGCCAAAAGTTCTTCGGTCTTATTGTTATTGATATCTTCAAGGTATACCACATCAGGATTATTGATACTGTCTCTGAAGGGATTTTCTATTCCATGAGAATGAAGAATCGCATTATATCTGGGACTTAATACTTCCCACGTGGTCAGCGAATACACATGCTCCAAGTAATTATCTTCTACCGGCTTAAGTGTAATATCGTCATAAAATGCGCCGTAGACTTCCCACTCAGGAATAAGATATAGGAAAGACTTATCAGACGTCATCTCACTTATTGCGGCATGGCGTCTCTGTTCATTGATAAAATCAGCCTTATTCTTTGTATAATTAACCACGAACATAAGAAGAAACTCTACCAGCAAGAATACCGATAAAAGATTAACCAGCAGGTTTTTAATATTTGCTGTCAACTTTGACCTGATATTCCCCTTTTCAGCCATATGATACAACAAGAATAAAAGCGGCCCGATAACAAACACTATCGCAACTCTATGCTGAGTATACCTATCCAGATAAACAAGTAATGCATATCCACCCAATGGGGGCAACAGCAGCACCGGAAGAATTCTACGATAATTTCCGTACAGCAAGAATATCGCACATGCAATTACCAATACTATATAGAAGAACAGCTCTCTTTCCAGAAGAAAAGGCAAACCGATATTAATCAAATCGGAAAACATATTCGGTACTGTTCGCTGAGGACGGAAATCCGCTATCCGATGAAGAGTATTCTCAGAGAACACGTCAGTATCTGAATATACCCACGTATCCAGAATGACGTAATCTTCTTCATATAATCCAAGAGAATTGTATTTGCTCTCATATTCCGAATAAGATGGTACTCCGTTTGTTGTATCTACAACTCTGCTTCTTTCATCGTTATATCTGTAAAATCCATCTAATTCCGATCCGGCAGAATAATGATTTTTCTGATAAAAATCCATTCCCAAAACTGCGGCAATGGTTATACCGGCAACTACAATAACAGTCACGGCAATCTTTTTTTCACCTCTTTTAATGAAACAAACTGCCTCATAAACAAACAATGCAGATCCGAGGATAAGTCCCAAATAGAAGGACTCTATTCTCAGCAAGCCGCCGTATACAGCCAATAATGAACTTAAAACGGTGAGTGCACTTACTCCCTGTTTTTTCTTAACGGAATACAACACTCCTATAATTCCTGCAATAGTAGTCAGAGCAGCTGTCTTAGTAAACTGAAGGCCAGCATAAAATTCCAACGAAACTATAAGAATTGCAATAACTGACAACAGACAGACCTTGTTGTTATCACCCTTAAGGAAGATATAAGTCATTAATGTAAAAGATGCAAACATCATTGCAAACTGAGATACTGTATACCAGTTGATAAACGGAGCAAGACTGGTCAGCCCTCTCAGAATCCAACCGAGAATAACGTTCGCAAAGACGAGTTCTTCACTGCTTGAAGAAACATCTGCTGATATTATCATCATCAGAGAATCATCTCTTAGTTCATACTGAGGATGACACAACAATCCAAAAATGAGTGCTGCTACGTTTATAAGCACCGCAAGGATACATGGGTGTTTCAACCTGAAATCAATTAGTTTCTTGCCCATAGGTATTAATTTCTCACAATATCAATAACGTCCTTGACGCTCTTGATCCTTCCTACTACACGATCATACTGCTCGAGGCTCTTTATGGTAATCGTAAGATTAATCTCAGCAATAAAGTCGGAACTTACATGAGTATTTACCTTCTCAACATTAACGTGTTCTTCTCGAAGTCCGCTAAGAATATCAATAAGAAGATAATTACGATCAGTTGCAGTAATTCCGATTTGAACCTCAAATATTCCGCTGGTACCACCGGAACTCCAGGAAGCCTGAACAAGCCTGTCTTTACGCTCTGAGTCTTTCTGAGACCTGGTCGCATACTTAAGAATGTTCTGAACATTAGTACAGTTCATTCTGTGAATACCAACTCCTCCATTTTGAGTAACATATCCGATAATCTCGTCTCCGGGAGCAGGATGACAGCATCGTGCAAGATGCACGGCCACGTTATCAAGACCATCTATTACAATATAATTCTCAATCTTATTATCAGGCTTTGAAGCCCTGACACTGCTGTTCTGAGCTTTGTCCGAAGGAAGCTTCGAAGATGAAGCTGAAGTCTTAGGAGTTCTAAGCTGATCTCCCTTGCCGATATCATCCGGGAATTCTTCGGGACTATAGTAGACAACCTGACCATCAGAAGTTGTACGGTAACCAAGCTCCAGTCTCTCTTCTTCGCTAAGTGACTTTATATACTCATCACGAAGTCGGCCGAAGAGTTTACCTGCAGTAAGTGCTCCGTAGCCAACAGCAGCATACATATCATCAACATTGTTGAATGTATACTTTGCAAGGACAGTTCTTATATTCTCCGGAACAAGCAGCTGATTGATAGAAAAGCCACTTCTTTCAATCTCTCGCTCAAGCTTTTCCTTACCGTCTGCAATATTCTCGGAGCGCATCTCCTTTTTGAACCATGCGTTGATTTTGGATCTGGCTGAAGCGGTCTTAACCATCTTTGCCCAGTCCTTTGACGGTCCTTTTATCTTCTCGGAAGATAATATCTCAACAACGTCTCCTGTCTTAAGCTCATAAGACAAAGGAACGATTCTTCCGTTTACTTTGGCACCATGCATGTGATTGCCGATACCGCTATGAATATTGTAAGCAAAATCAATCGGGCAGGAGCCTTCCGGAAGTCTTACAACTTTACCCTTAGGAGTAAAGACAAATACTTCTCCGGGGGCGATATTAGTCTTAAGAAGATCAAGGAAATCCTTGGGATCATCGGAATCCTTCTGAGCTTCTAGGAACTGTCTTACCCAGGTAATTCTCTGGTCGTAAACGTCTTCCTTGAATGACTTTGAATTACCGGCCTCTTTATAGTGCCAATGCGCAGCGATACCATACTCGGCATCTCTGTGCATGGAATATGTTCTGATCTGAACCTCGAATGTAGTCTCGTCAAAAGACTTACCTCCGGGTCTTTTAACGGTGGTATGAATTGACTGATAACCGTTTTCCTTCGGGTTACCGATATAATCCTTAAACCTTCCGGGAAGAGGTACATACATCTCATGAACAATACCCAAAGCGGCATAGCAGTCTGTAAGTGAATCAACCACTATTCTGCAAGCAAACATATCGTATATCTGAGTAAGATCCTTACCCTTATCGTGCATCTTCTTATAAATGCTGTAAAAGTGCTTGGGACGTCCGTCTACGTCGTAATGCTCAATTCCGTATTCTTCGAGCTTCTCGGAGATCTCAGACACAACCTGAGCCATAAAAGCTTCTCTCTCAGATCTTTTGGCAGAGATAAGGCCTACAAGCTCGTAGTACCCGTCATGGTCCAGATAACGAAGACACAAATCTTCAAGTTCCCACTTAATCTTGAACACACCGAATCTCTCAGCGAAAGGCACGTAAATATCAAGTGTCTCTCTTGCCTTCTCAATCTGCTTAGCCGGAGTCTGATACTGCATCGTACGCATATTGTGAAGACGATCGGCAAGCTTAATAAGGATAACTCTGATATCCTTGGTCATGGCAACAAGCATCTTACGAACATTCGTCGCCTGAACCTCTTCTCTTGTGACATAGGCAATCTGATTGAGCTTTGTAACACCATCAACAAGAAGCGTTATTGTTGAACCAAACACTTCCTCAAGCATCTCGCAGTCAACTTCAGTATCTTCTATCGTATCGTGAAGTAAAGCGGCCGCAAGTGACTCAGCATCGACCTCAAGCTCTGCCAGAATCTCGGCAGTTGCAATCGGGTGGATAATATACATCTCACCGGTTTTACGCTTTTGCTTTATGTGAGCCTTATATGCAAAATAGAAGGCCCTCTCTATAAGATCCTTCTCTGTCTCAAGCTCATCGTTGGTAAGAGAAGAATGTTGTGCATAAGATTCAAAGGCAAAAAGGACTTCCCTGAACTTCTCGTCAATATGCTCCGGTATCTCCGGGATATCGTTAATGTCAAGGAGATATTCTCTGTTGGTCCTCTCTTCACTCATCGGCATTTAACCTCATATATGTCTCTGATGACGTAAGGCTTACCTTACCGTCGTTCTTAATAAAGCTGAAACAGACTTTGTCCGAATCAGACTTACCTCGCTTCATAATACCCGCTTCTGAGAAAACGTCAAGGCATCTGGAAACCTGAAAAGGCGTTATCTCTACGCCGGACACCTGCCATATCATCTTCGCCGCAAGAACAGTATCCATCGTAGATACCGTATTGCCGCACTTGGAAGACAATACCTTATAACACTGTGCGTACTGAGTCTTTGAAGGAATAAATGCCTCTGCGGAAGTCCTCTTGGCAAGCTTCTCTATCTGCGACAGAGGCATACCCGAACGATAAAGCTCCTCCGCGATATCATTCTTTTGCCACATAAATCCCGAATCTACTATCGGCTTTATATCTTCAAGGCAAAGGCTTAATGTAACATTGCCTCTGTAGGTAAATTCGTTCATGGTGTATGCAATATCAACGCGATCGCCGGGCTTTATAACATCAAGATACTGTCCCATATTAAACCCGACTGCAGACAGGAAGCCGTTCCTGTGCTCTTCCCTGCCATCACAAAGTTCAAGCCTGATATGAGCTCCGTCACTCATTGCAACCGCATCCGTAACAATTAAGTTTCTGGTAGAAAACACCGGCTTTTTATTACCGATTCCGAAAGGCTTCAACACATTCGTCTTCTCGTAAGTAGCAAAAGTAACCTGCTCGAAAGGAATATCGGCATCTATCTCAATGAAGTCTTCATCTTCATCTTTGCTGTCTTTATCTTCACTTAAAGCCTCTTTGGCATTATCCTCCAAAGCCTTCATAAATTCCTTAAGTCTTGCCTTCTCTACAACAAGACCTGCAGCCTTCTTATGGCCGCCGAAGCCTACACATTTATCCGAAATATGCTCTATTGCTTCAAAAAGATCAAACTCGCCGTAAGCTCTTCCGGATCCCTTTACATTGCCACTGTCTATAGAATCATCTGTAAAAACTATTGCAGGTCTTCTGTAATAAGCAGCAAGTTTGCCGGCAACAATACCAAGCACTCCCTGATGCCACTTGCTTCCATAGGCAACAATCGGCCCTACCGTATTTGTTATAAGCCATTCTTCCGGTCTGTCCGGACTTTCTATCTGCTTAACAGCCTGTGTAAACACTTCACTTTCGATAAGCTTACGCTCATCATTTTGCTTGCCGAGAGCCTCAGCTGCCTTCTTTACGGCTTTCTCATCGTCACTTAAAAACAGCTTCAATGCATCAGAAGAATCGTAAAGTCTTCCGGCGGCATTAATTCTGGGAACAAAATTAAAGGAGATAAAAGTCTCATCAAGCTTCTTACCGTGATCCAAGATAATCTCATTCATAATGCGTACTCCGGGATTAATCGGATTCGCCATGCTCTTAAAGGCCTTCTTTATTATCGTTCTGTTCTCACCTGTAACAGGAACCAGATCTGCGATAGTAGCTATACCGGCAAGCTCCAGTGACTGTCTCCATATGCTGCCACTCACCTTATATCTGCCATCTCTGCCCATAGCCTCAACAATCTTCAAAGCTACTCCGGCGCCGCACAATTCCTTATAAGGGTATGTATTGTCATTAATCTTCGAACATATCAGAGCATCCGCATCCGGAAGTTCTTCCTTTACGTTATGGTGATCTGACACTATAACCTTGATTCCATGTTCCTTTACACATTTAACCGCATCGATATTGGTAATACCGCAGTCAACTGTAATAAGAAGATCCGGAGCATGTTCCAACACCTTATCGAGGATATTCTCGGTAAGACCGTAACCGTGCTCAGCTCTGTGTGGAACAATATAATCAACCTTAGCTTCGTGACTTCTGAAATATCTGACCATTATGGATGTTGCAGTCACTCCGTCACAGTCATAATCGCCGTAAACCAGAATCTTGCCATTCTTATCCAAAGTCTCGCAGACAATATCTACTGCCTTTCTCATATCATTAAAGAGAAAAGGGTCATTCCACATACCGCCATCGTCAAGGAGAAACTCTGCCTCCTTCTCAGGGGTGTCAATCTGCCTCAGTCTTAACAGTTCACTGATAAGAGCGTCAGTATACTCTTTATCAAAGGATACTGCCGTCTTCCATTTCTTCGAAGTTAACAACATACACTTACTCACAATAATTATTTGTATTTATTCTATCAGAGATAACACAAATAAAAAAGTCGGCCATCCTAACGGATAACCGACTTTGAATTGCAACTGCTGGTTTATCAGCGCTTGCGCTTTCTAGCTGCCTCAGACTTCTTCTTACGGCGTACAGAGGGCTTCTCATAGTGCTCTCTCTTACGAACCTCAGCGAGAACACCTGATCTAGCGCATGAACGCTTGAAACGGCGCAACGCACTGTCAAGGGACTCGTTCTCCTTAACTCTGATCTCTGACATCTCCATCCCTCCTCTCGTGCGTGGCGTTAATAACTTCGATATTATACCCGAGTCTTGGCGAATCGTCAAATCTCATATAAGAAACCAATAAGTTTTTTGTCGCTATGCCTCTTAGCAGGTAATAAAAAGAGCGGACCATAAAGATCCGCTCCTTATAATAACATAACCTAAGAACGATTAATAATCCGGCTCAAGAAGACCGTAGTTACCATCATTTCTCTTATAAACAACACAAACAGAATCTGTCTCTGCGTCAAGATAAACAAGGAAGTTGTGGCCCAACATCTCCATCTGAAGAATAGCATCTTCTGATGTCATGGGACGAAGCTCAAAAGTCTTCCTTCTTGTAATCTTCTTGTCTTCAGGCTCTGTCTCATAATCAAAATCAGCACCGTTATCTTCCTCAAGGAAACTAACAATCTGAGGATAATCCTTCTTCTTCTTCAGGAACTTGGTCTTCTGTCTTCTGATCTGAGATTCAAGTTTATCAACTGTCTTATCAACCGCTGTAAGTATCTCTTCATCACGAGCCTCTGCTCTTAAAATCTTGCCGTCGAGCTTGAGTGTAACCTCAACTACCATGCGGCCGCCTTCGGGTCTTATTCGGACATTAAAGCTTCCCTCGTCACCAAAATACTTGTCAAACTTAGACATCTTGTCGACGATTTTGCCCTCAAGTCTTGTTCCGATCTTGATACCGTTGCCCTGTGTAGTGATCTTCATATAATCACATCCTTCCGTTTGAGACTACTTGGTATTTCTACCTAATTAGATTATAAAACATAATTTATTAATTTACTGTAACTAATGTGAGAGCAATAAAAAACCTGCCGGATTGTAAACCGGCAGGTCAGTAGATTCAATTTATATAAAACTTCATCACTCAGCGTCTGAAGCAGCAGTCTCTTCCTGAGCAGGAGCAGGCTCTTCAGCTTCGGGAGCAGGAGTCTCTTCAACCTTAGCAGGCTCGGCCTTTACTGCGGGAGCAGGCTCAGCAACCTTCTTGGCTTCCTCGTCAAATCTTGATCCGCACTTGAAGCAGAATGTGTACTCGAGGTTATTCTCAGTACGGCAGTTGGGGCAAAGCTTAAGTCCCTTCTCGTAAAGAATCTTCACATTAAGCTCTTCAATCTCATTTGTAAGCTTTGTGATAGCATCGCAACGATTATTAATGTCCTTAGTGTTATCTACGTTAAGGTCCTTATACTGCTTATAGTAATAACGACCAATCTCATCATAGTATCTGCTTACAGAGACTTTCTTCTCATCAATAGATCTCTGGTAATTGGCTATATTCTTAGCCTTGGGATCAAAGAATGCCATAGGAAAATCCTCCTCTTTGTATTTACTCCTCTATTATACACTATGAACACCCCAAAAATGAAAACTACTTGTAAAAAAAGACCGCTTCCCGAAGGAAACGGTCTTTAATCAAATCAATTTCAAAAGTGGTTATTAGCCAAGCTCTGCGAAGTACTTGATTGTTCTTACCATCTGAGATGTGTAAGAATTCTCGT
>JAKSRK010000019.1 GCA_024403655.1 Saccharofermentans sp.
CTTATGCAGCCGATTCCTCTGGAGATAAAAAGAGCGATGCCGTTGAGGCGGTAGCTTCCGGCGATGATGTCGTGCTTTGGAAGAATATCCTTGCGAAGAATGGTGAATTCGATTCTAAAGGGTGTTCTTATCTGTCCGCCGTGGATATGGCCTGAGAGCATGAAGTCTACCTTGCTGCAGTCTTCAATATTAAGAATCTGGTCGGGGTTATGTGCCACGAGAATATTCTTTTTGCAGGAATCGGGCACAGACGGAATGTCGTACCATACACGATTCTTTCTTCCGGAATCGCCGACTCCGCTTATTGCAATATCGCTTCCGTCGTTTCTTGATTTAAGAACAATATATTTGCCGCCGAGATTATAAAAAGAACATGCATCTATTCCTTTTTGAGGAATCTTTACGTCGTGGTTGCCGTTAACTCCAGCAAAGGGAATATTAAGCTCACGGCAGATGTCACCGATGTAGCTTAAGTAAGAGACTCCAAGTTCGTACTTATCGGGATTATTAATGATATCTCCTCCGAATATGACCGCATCAAGGCCCTTGTCTGATGCTTCACGGCGGATTAAGTCTGCGACTTTCTCTTTTGGAATAAAGCAGAATTCCGCGTGAAGATCACTGAAGAATAAGAGCCTTACATCAGGCTTTCCGCTCTTCGCTTCGTCTGATAAAGCTTCATTTGTGACATTGAGTTTATGAGGCTCGATTATAGCAGCAATCAGAAGGATGATGCCCGTTATGACGACAAGAGAAGCGATGATAATGAGTATTATTGTTGCTGTATTCATATGAATCCCTTTCTGCGTCATATTATAATAAAAGTATTATAATTAATATATATCTTTTACGCGGGGCTGTGATATAATCAACCCATATTTATCCATTTGCTCTGATCAAGGAGGTCATTATGCCAAAGACAGAAATCAAGTTTGAGATAGTTAAGACTATCGGTGTTCTCGCTACTAATAAGTCAGGCTGGAACAGAGAGGCTAATATTGTTAAGTGGAACGAGGGTAAGCCTAAGCTCGATATCCGTGATTGGGGCCCTGATCATGAGAAGGTAGGAAAGGGTATTTCTCTTAGCAGCGAAGAAGTTGCAGTATTGAAGGAACTTCTTGAAGATTACGATCCTTTTGAGACTGAGGAATAAGATAAATTGAGAAGCGAAGAGCGTGCGGGTATTATCGCAGCAATACTTCTTTTTACATGGGGGACTCTGGTTACAGAGCCCTTACATATTTTTACGAACCTGATTTTTGCTTATATTGACAGCGGTATCGCTAAGTTGTCATTATCTTCTGCGGGCAAAGCTGGAGCTGTTGTAACGATTGTTATAGCAGCAGCTCTGGTGCTTGGCTTTATGCTTTTGTCCAGAACGGAAGCAGTCAAGTACATGCCGTGTGCTTTTGTAATGATAACTACAATAGGGTATGTCTCGAAATGCATCGTCAGCAGACATTATACCCTGTCTTCAACAATTGCAGTCTCCGCTGCACTTCTTGCTATAGGTGTAGTTTATATCCTGCATCTTAAGAGCGTTGTTTTGTGGATAGCGGATGCTTATATACTTTCGCTGGGTATGCATATCCTTACAGGTGCATTCTTCATTCCGCTTAAGGGCATTAATAAGGTTCTTGATAAGATTTTCTATATTACTTTACGCCAGCATGGCAATCTCATGAAGCCTTTCGCAGGGTTCCTGCATATTCCTGCGCCTGCATGGGGCTTCTTCTTTACAGTACTTTTGTTACTTCCGAGTGCTTATTACGCTTTCTCGCGTAAGAAAGGATGAGAGTTATGTCCGAATCCAATCAGATAGGTCTGTTTGACAACAATCCCGTAAAGAATGAATATGATGAACTCGTTAAGGTACTGAATTATCACTGCGACAGATACTATAACGAGGATGAGCCCGAGATATCCGATTACGAGTACGATCAGATGAATTTAAGGCTCAAGCAGATTGAGAAGGAACATCCTGAATTTATCAGAGAGGATTCTCCGTCCAGAAGAGTAGGCTGGAAGGCGCAGAAGGGTATTCTTGTTAAGCATAATGTGCCTATGCTGAGCCTGCTTGATGTCTTCAGCAAAGAAGAAGTAGACGAATTCGTTAATTCCACTATAAAGAATCTCGGAGAGGATACTGAGTTCCTTGTTGAGACCAAGATAGACGGTCTTTCTATGGCGCTTAGATACGATAACGGCAAGCTTACTACTGCTGTTACAAGAGGAGACGGTATCAACGAAGGCGAAGATGTCACCAAGAATGCGATGGTTATTAAGGATGTTGTTAAGACGATGCCTGACCCCATCGAATACATTGAGATAAGAGGCGAAGTTTATATGACCCGAGAAGCTTTCTCCAAGGTGAATGAGGAAGCTGAAGAAGCGGGAAGCAAGACCTTTGCCAACCCCAGAAACTGCGCAGCAGGAACGCTTCGTCAGATAGATACGAGAATAACCAAGAAGAGGGATCTGTCCCTTTTTATCTTCAATATTCAGGAGAGTCGTGGTATGGAGTTTAAGACTCATTCCGACGGCTACGAGTTTTTGAAGAAGAATAATGTTAAGGTAATAGATCTTTACTTTAAGTGCAAAACTGCCGACGAGGTATGGGATGCCATTCAGAAGATCGGTCAGGCCAGGGGAGAGCTCCCTTACGATATTGACGGTGCAGTTGTAAAGCTCAACAATATCGCGGACAGAGCAAAGCTCGGTAATACCATCAAGTTCCCCAGGTGGGCCATCGCTTATAAGTATCCCCCCGAAGAGAAGGAGACCAAGCTTTTGGCGGTTGAAGTGGATACGGGAAGAACCGGCAGGGTTACACCTGTGGCTATCTTTGAACCCATATCTCTTTGCGGAACTATGGTATCAAGAGCGACTCTTCATAATCAGGGCTTTATTGACGATCTTGAGCTTGGTATAGGAGATACAATCGTCGTTTATAAGTCCGGTGAGATTATCCCTAAGATTAAGTGTGTCAATAAGGATAAGAGACCTTCTGACTGGAAGCCATATAGGATCCCTGATTCATGCCCTGTCTGCGGTCATAAGCTCGTAAGGGAAGCGGATGCGGCTGATTTTAAATGTGTTAATCCTTCGTGTCCCGGAACGCTTGTTCAAAGAATCTGCAACTTTGTTGCAAGAGATTCCATGAATATCAAGGGCTTCGGCAGCGAATATGTAAAGGATCTGGTGGAGAAGGGCTATATTAAGAATATCGCTGATATTTTCTCTTTGAAGGACAGAAGAGATGAGCTCGTTGAAGAGAAGATTCTGGGTCTTGCCAAGAATACGGATAAGCTTCTTGCTGCTATTGAAGAGGCAAAGGCCAATACTTCTGCTGACAAGGTTCTTGCAGGTCTTGGTGTTCCTAATGTAGGTAAGGCTACTTCTAGAGATCTTATCGATCATTTCGGTTCTATTGATGCTCTTATGAATGCGACTGAGGATGATCTTATTAAAGTAGATTCAATAGGTG
The DNA here is from genome assembly GCA_024403655.1 of Saccharofermentans sp. Lineage (GTDB taxonomy): Bacteria > Bacillota > Clostridia > Saccharofermentanales > Saccharofermentanaceae > Saccharofermentans. The sequence goes on from JAKSRK010000019.1 coordinate 3,488, forward strand.
ACATTTCTGCCAAGAATATAGCGGACTTCTTCCAAGAGGAAGACAACAGAGTGATTTTGGAAGCACTTAAAGCTGCCGGAGCCAAGTTCGAAGGCGAGATTAAAGAGAAGGGAAGCGCACTTGAAGGCCTTTCTATCTGTATAACAGGTACCCTTCCCACGCTGTCGAGAAATGAAGCTGCCGATCTTATTATTGCAAATGGCGGTAAAGTTGTCGGAAGTGTTTCCAAGAAGACATCTTATCTTCTTGAAGGTGAAGCTGCAGGAAGTAAGGCGTTGAAGGCAAAAGAATTGGGCGTAGCTTCCATAAGTGAAGAAGACCTCATGAATATGATAAACTCATAAGTGAACGGGGGATAGCAATATGGAAGATTCTATCAAGAAGACGCAAATCAGAGACCTCATCAGATCCAAGAGATCCCTTATTACAGCTGAGCAGGCTGCAGGTTATGACGCAGTTTTATCAGAACAGCTTATATCGGTAAGCGATAAGGAACTTAGAAGCATTATATCGTCAGCTTCATGCGTAGCTTTATATAAAGCTGTAAGAGGAGAGCTGCCTTGTGACGGAATTGCACAGTTCTTCCTGGAGAATGGCAAGACTATATGCTATCCCAAGGTAAAAGGTGATGAGATGGAGTTCTATGAGATCACAGATCCGAACTCTCAGTTTACAGAAGGCGCATACGGTATTCCCGAACCAAAGAGCGGTCTTCGCAAGATTTATCCCGGTGATATCGACCTCATGATTGTGCCTGCTCTTGCATATAGCGAAGATGGAAGCAGACTTGGTCAGGGCGGTGGCTATTACGACCGCTGGCTTAATAAAGCAGAGGCAGCATCCAAAGCTCCTTATACAATCGGTGTATGCTATGATTTCCAGATATACTCCGCCATCCCGGTACAGAAGTACGATTATGCCGTAGACTGCATTATGGCAGTTTATACAGAGGATTAAAGAATGAAGTATTTCCTAGCTAATCTGGCAGTACACTTAGCCGTCACTTTGGTGTTTGTAATACTCAGTGTGGTGTTTTCCAACAGGAACAAAAGAGGAAAGACTAAGAATCCTTTTGCATATTTCCTGCCTGTGATTTTCTGTGCCATAGCGGTTGTTTATACCTTCTTTTATACAGCTCCCAGACTCTTGGATTTTGCAGCTGTTAAAAGCGATAACTATTATTCCTATACAGGGACCTTGGAGGATGTGTCGGGACTTAATAACTCGCTGACTGTTGACGGACATAAGTACTATATTAATCCGTTAAGAAGCATTCCCGAGGAGGGTTCAAACGTTAAGGTAAGATACACCAAATACGGCCATTATGTCGTTGAGATTGTAATCGCCGAAGAAATGGATGTAGAAGGTTCTATTGATGAAGAGAATTCGACATCGCTGACATCCATGGACGAGTAAAAAATAATTGACTACCAAAAGCTTATAAACACTCTCAGTTTTCAAAACTTGAGAGTGTTTTTTATTGCTCCGGAGCTTCTGAGGTGGAAGAATCTTTGTATCAGATTATTGGCGGAGGGGATTTGCATGAACAGAAGAAGCAGCAGAGAGTTGAATGAGACTGAGACAGGAATCTACGTAGTCTGCAGTGATGCGGTTCTGCTTAAGACAATTAATCAGATGCTTAAGAGGAAAGGCATTATAGGAGTTACTGATGCCATGGGAAGGGTTCACTATGTCGTAGATGCGAGAGCTAACCCGGGATATGCTGCAAGATGCATAAACGACCTTGTAGCGGATATAAGCGGGGATGACGGGACGAATGAGTTATCATTCGGTTCCTTAAAGGAGAGCGCTCTTAATTCAATAATTGAGGATGTACTAAGAGAGCACGGATTTGAGCCGTCGCTTCTTGGTACAAGAGCTCTCTTCATCCTGGTTAAGAAAGTAGCCATAAAGGAGAGTACGGCCCATTTAAGCCCCAAGCTGTTGTTTGACAGTGCTGCTGAAGCACTAGAGATTAACTACAACCATGTAGAGAGGAACCTTCGTTACGCAATATATAAAAGCGACTTCAAAGAGAAGAGGATAAAGAGTATCTCAGTAATAAGACTTCTAGCCGCTGAGGTAGCCGGAAGGGCAGAAGAAATGGCGACAAAAAAATAACAGGTCATCTGACGATAACCTGTTATGGATTTGTTATTCAACAAATATAAATCTTACTTGCCGTTAACGATATCCTTAAGCTCCTTACCAGCCTTGAAAACGGGAGCCTTGGAAGCAGCAATCTTAATTGTCTTACCTGTGCTGGGGTTACGACCTGTGCGCTCAGCTCTCTCCTTAACAGAGAATGTACCGAAACCAACAAGAACAACCTTCTCATCGTTCTTAAGTGCGCCCTGAATAGCATCGATTGTAGCCTTAAGAGCTGCCTCAGCGTCAGTCTTCTTTAAACCAGCGTTTGCTGCGATTGCATCAATAAGATCTGTTTTATTCATGTTATAGCCTCCTTATACCTATGCTTATAGGCAATTTGCAACGTTATTATGAACTGAAAACAGTATGGTGTCAAGCCGTTTTGCGATATTAGGCCTTATTTCACGGTGTTTGAAACTATCTATGACAAATAACGACTGATAGTGTATTCTATAGGCGTCCGAAGAATAAAGGATGTATTATAAAAAGACGGAGGTAAATCCGATGGAGATTACAAAAGATACCATTATCGGTGACGTAGTGGCAGCAGATCAGGGTGTAGCACCTATCCTTATGAACTCAGGACTTCATTGTCTCGGTTGTGTTATGGCAACAGGTGAGACTATCGAAGAAGCATGCTATGTACATGGCATGGACTGCGATGCTCTTATTGCAGAACTTAACGAGTACTTTAAGTCCCAAGAAGCCTAATCTTATATTCTATTAATAAGTAGCTTTCATCACGATGTGGAAGGTTGTACCTGAGCCCAATCGGCTCTCTACACTGATATCCGCATCGTGATGTTCTATTATGGTCTTAACTATTGAAAGACCAAGTCCGGTTCCCTTGATATTCTGACCGGAGTTCTTGGCACGATAGAAACGGTCAAAGACCTTTGCAACATCCTCTTCAGGAATACCGATTCCGTTATCGGATATCTCAATAACAATCTTCTGCTCGGAGACGGGCTTATCCGTATCCTCTCTCCATGCACTTACCTTGATAAGAGCATCGTCATACGTATAGTTGATGGCATTGGAGATGAGGTTCTCGAATACTCGGCTGATCTTCTTGGGGTCTGCCTTAACGATGAGAAGGTCATCTTCGGGAATATTCAGAGTAAGTCTCTTGTTCGTTCCGTGGAGATCTCCTTCGTAGAGCATATAAAGCTCATCGAGAAGCTCTGCCATCGATACATCCGTAAAGCTGAACTCGTTCTTGTTGGATTCCATTCTGGTGAGTTCGACTATATCGGATACGATACGTTCCATTTGCTGTGATCTCTTAATAATGTTGGACAGGTAGGTATCTATCTGTTCGTCCTTCATATTCTTTCTCGCACTTGTAAGAAGCTCTGCGTAGCCTCTAATGGCCGTAACTGGAGTTCTTAAGTCGTGAGATACGTTAGAGAGGACATTCTTACGGGCTTCTTCATTCTCGAGAAGTCTCTTATTGGTGTTATAAAGATCTCTGTTAATCTCAGAGATATGAATAGTCTTCTCTCTGACAAGATAGCGAAGTCTGTCTGAAGACTGAGCGAGCATCTTATACTGACGTACATAAAGCAGGAAGAAGTATACGAAGATGACCGTAATTGCGATCGCCAGATACATTGAGTAGAAGGGAATATTATATCTGCTTGTAGGGTCTTCATGCATGTAAACGAACATAAAGAGGAAAGTAACCGCAGCAATCAGGGCAAGGGTAGAACGCTTCTCTTTTATGTAGAAGAAAAGAATCTTAAGCAGCAAACCTGCAGAGAGTATAAATGCGTAGAAAAAAGAGAGGAAAGTGTGAGTTGAATTAGACCATATCGAAGGGTTAACGAGTGGAACTATTCCCAGTACTACACCGATTCCGCAAGCAATGAGCGGTTCCCACTTCCAGAAGGGATGATTCTTATTATAAGCCGACTTGCTGAAGAGCGAGGATATAAAGGCGTATGCAGCTGCTGCCATAATTATTACGAGCGCATAGCAGGTCTTGGTTCTGGTAACCGAATAGGTAAGTACGTATCTCTCATGAAGCGTAACATAAGCCAGGAATGCCAGCTCATAAACAAGAAAAATAAGAAACTTATAAGTATTCTCCAGAGTCTGGGTTATTATGAAGCCTCCGATGGTAAAAAAGACAGTATAAATGATAAGAATGGTATACCATACAGCCGATACTACAAGAGTCCAGTTGTCATTTGTCTTAAGTGTCATGGAAGGTGCCGAAAGGATACCCGGAGCAAATGTCCCCTCCTCGCAGGTAACAACGATTACTACTTCCGCATAACCGTTTGCGTCAGCGTGAAGCGGGATACTGTTGTAGCCGCAGGAGAAATCCATGCCGGCAGCAGAAGAATCTCCAAGGGTACCTTCGTAGAAGCCGTTACAGAAAACCTGAGCTTCACCGTTGATATCGGGAATACTAAGATACAGTGTGGAAATCTTGTCCGGGAATTTGAACTTATTAAGATAAGCCACACAATTCGTGCTCTTTCCGTTGTCGTCGACAAATCGTACGAATGTGGGGTCTGAACTCGAATTATACAGTGTCGCATTGGGACCGAGGTTGTTCCATCCGCCTCTGCTGTTTATGCTGGCATTCTCGTAATGAGCATAAGTAGGGAAGAACGAGAACTTAAATGAGTGTATCTGAAGTGCCCCGGGGTGAATGTTGGGAACAACTACCCATCTGTCTTCGAAGTAAAGAGCGTTGGCATCTTCAAATCGATCTTCCAAAAAGTAGGTATGCATCGAATAGGAGTAGTCAACATCAGAATCATTACGCCCGTTTAATATATGCATAATCTGGGAAACCAGTACAAAAATAAGCATAAAAAGCAGAACGGTCATGAGCTGCTTGTTTACTGAATCGCTCTCAAGTTTTAACTGTGTCTTTTTTCCCTTAGTTGACATTTGCTACCTTCCTTTTAAGAAACACGCCCGACAAGTGTGAAAACTTATCGGGCGTAATTTTACTTAATTAAAAGAATATAATCAATACTCACCGTGCATGCTGTTCTTAACAGGGGGATAAGCGAAGGAGTATCCGATACCCCATTCTGTCTTAACGAATGTAATCTCGGGTGCAATCTTCTCCATCTTCTTACGAAGGTAAGAGATATTAACCATTACGAGATGGTTATCGCATGAACTGTCATCGCCCCATACATGAGAGTAGATCCTTGCAAAAGGAACGATAACGTTAGGTGTCTCGGCAAGAAGTCTTAAGATGTCGAACTCACGGTTTGTGAGGTGAACCGGATTATCCTTAAGTGTTACTTCACGAGTCTTGATATTAATCTTGAGAGGCGGGAATTCCATAAGGAAACCTTCGCTCTTCATATTACGTCTGATGTGTGCATTGATACGAAGGCTTAATTCGGGAAGTGAATAAGGCTTCGTGATATAGTCATCCGCACCTACCTTGAATCCCTGAATTCTGTCCTCAACCTGCTCTCTGGCAGTAAGGAAAATGATGGGAGCTCCCGAGTAAACTGCGATTCTGGGAGGGAGTTCGAATGCACTTCCGTCAGGAAGCATTACGTCCAACACTATGCAGTCAAAACTATGAAGCTGAACCTTTTCCATTGTCTGAGCGATATTTGTAGCTGTAACTACCTCATATCCCTCACTCTCAAGAAAGGCACGGTTAATCTCGAGGATATCTGTATCGTCATCTACGAGAAGTAACTTATGCTGAGCCATCGGTCTGTTCCTCCTTTTAATGATTTCTGTTATATTTGATATTTCGTTTAATTATAATCTGAATAGACAAAAATACAACACATTTCACAAAAAGTTTATACATTATTAAACGCATGAGCGAAAGTTGGCGTAAAGTCTGTGCAAATGCTAGAATAATTGCGTTTTACATAAGGATGGACAATGGAAAGAATCGTTTTTCACATAGACCAAAATTGCTATTTTGCCTCAGTCGAGATGATTGATCATCCCGAGTACAGAAACGTGCCTATGGCGGTCGCCGGAGATGAGGAAAAGAGGCACGGAATTATTCTTGCCAAGAACGAGATTGCGTCCAAGGCGGGAGTGAAAACAGCCGAAGCCATATGGGAGGCAAAAAGGAAGTGTCCCGACCTTATTACCATACCTTCTCACTACGATCTTTATGTAAGTATCAGCAAAAAGCTTAAGGCGATGTATACGGAATATACCGACCAGGTGGAGCCTTTCGGAATAGATGAGTGCTGGCTGGATATGACCGAGTACTGCAGTGATAAGAATCCTGTTTTGGTTGCAGATGAGATAAGAGCCAGGGTAAGAAACGAATTCGGTCTGACCTGTTCTGTGGGAGTGAGTTTTAACAAGGTTTTTGCCAAGCTCGGTTCTGACTATAAGAAGCCGGATGCTACTACATATATAGGAAAAGATAACTATAAGGATATAGTCTGGCCTTTGCCTGTGTCGGATTTGCTGTTCGCGGGTAAGAAGTCAGCGGCAAAACTTAAAGATATTAATGTAATCACAATAGGAGATCTTGCCTCTGCCGATCAGCTTTTCCTTGCCGAATATCTCGGCAAGGCGGGTACGATGCTCTGGCGTTATGCAAACGGTCTGGATGATTCCGCGGTTGCGAGGGCCGACTATGAGAGGGAACTTAAATCCATAAATAACTCGACGACAACGCCTGAAGATATGTCGACTCCTCAGCAGGTTTACGGTACCTTAAAGGGACTTTGTGCAGGTACTTCCATGAGGCTTCGAAGAAGAGGTCTGGAGACGGCCGGCGTCGCACTTTATGTAAGAGACCGTGACCTCAATAAGTATGAGCATCAGAGGGGACTTTTGATTCCTACCGACAGTAGCGGAAAGATTTACGAAGCGGCGAAGAAGCTTTTCGACGAGTCTTATGACTGGCATGCGCCGATAAGAAGTATAGGTATAAAATGCAGTAAGCTTACAAAGGCGGGAAAGGGCAGTCAGATATCGCTTTTTGAAGTACAGGAAGAATCTGTTAAGGACAGGAAGCTGAGCGAAGCTGTGGATAAGATTAATTCCCGTTACGGAATCGGCACTGTAAAGAGTTTATCGGAACTTAACGGAATGAACGATTACGACAGAGATCCTTTAAGGAAAGAAGGAGGGACAAAGGCTTGAGATATAATGACGCGAATACATACTTCAAATTAAGATTCGGTCATAAGATGTATAAAGCCGCAATCAGCCTTGATGTGACATGCCCCAACAGAGACGGCAGCAAGGGTATCGGAGGCTGTGCTTTCTGTTCTGCCGGCGGTTCCGGAGAATTTGCTTCTGACAAGAAAGAATCTGTTACAAAGCAGATAGACGAAGCAGTAGAAAAACTGTCTTCAAAGGTTCCCGCCGATACAGGATATATTGCATATTTTCAAAGCTTTACGGGAACATATTGTAGCCCATCCTATCTTAGAGAAAGTCTGGAAGAAGCAGCTTCCCATCCGCTCGTAGAAGCTCTTGCGCTAGCAACGAGGCCTGACTGTCTGCCACCGGAAATTCTTGAAGTTTTAAAAGATATATCTTCAAAGATACCTCTTATGGTGGAACTCGGACTTCAGACTTCAAACGATGAGACCGCTCAAAGTTTTCAAAGAGGATATAAAACATCGGAGTATATTGAAGCTGTAAGGAATCTTCGCGAAGCCGGATGTGAAGTTATCACCCACATTATCTTCGGCCTTCCCGGTGAAGATAAGAAGGATATGTTGTCTTCTGTTCAGACTGCCATTGACGCCGGAACAAACGGAGTTAAGTTTACCTGCCTTTATATTCTTAAAGGAACACGTTACCAAAAGCTCTGGGAAGACGGGAAGATTGATGTTATGGGGCGCGAGGAGTATTTTGATATAGTGGAAAGCGCACTGGAGCTTCTGCCTCCGGACATGGTAGTTCACAGGATTACCGGTGACGGTCCCAAGAGTCTTCTTCTGGCGCCTATGTGGACCGCCGACAAGAGAAGTGTTGTTAATTATATTAATAGGAGGTTCTCCTGATATGAAGAAATATGTCCTTGAATACATGAATAAAGTTCAAAGGTTTATTGATCAAGATATTAAGGAGGCCGATAAGAATAAGATTCTTTCCGTACTGGCGGAATTTGAGATTAAGATATCTTACTTTCAGCATGAGAGACTTATTCATCTTATAGTGACAGTATTGTTTGCGATTCTTGAGGTGATTTCCATTGCTCTAATCCTGATTGCACCTTCTCCGGCCGCCTTGATATTAAGTGCACTTTTCCTTGTTCTTGTTGTACCTTATGTAATGCATTATTACTTCCTTGAGAACAGTGTTCAGAAGATGTATAAGATGAGAGATCAGATTAGGGAGTCGCTCGGGGATTAAAGGGCAAAAAAATAGCGGATATAATCCGCACAACATATATATTTTAACACGCGTCAAGACTGCCTGAACAGTCGCAAAATTGCACAATTGAATCTTGGCCTAATTGGGCTTAACGCGATGTTGTTATATACCTGTAACATGGTAAGATTAAGTTAGTTCCAGGGAATACTGAAACACACAGTATTCGGACACGGAGAACCGCCTGAATCGTGACAACGGAGGGCACAGGGGAGAACCAATGGCGAGCACATCAGTTGCTGATAGCCGGAGGCGAAGCCGAAGAGACGATCGGAAGTCGACGAGTGGTCTGACGGAAGAGGATACGGAGCAGTTGTTGTAGACGGTGAGGGAGATACGAGCATAGCGATTGAAGGGACGGGCGACCGTTTACAAGTCGCAGATTGTAACAGACAGATGATTCGGATTGCTGATCCGCGAGCTGGTGAGATGTCACCGCCGACAGGTAAGCAGCGAGGCCACGACGGATGTTACATCGGTTCGTGCAAACCGAGTAGCCGGTATTGTTTACGGCAGCGATATTAAGTTATCGACGGTAAACGGAGAGTAATTGGTAATATGCGGTGAATGGGAGACATGAGTAGCACGGTGTGGGATTTTTGTCGCAGCAGTCATGCAGTCGTTGCGATATCACAGGAGGCTCGTGGAGTTGAAAGGGAGACGTAGTACGAAGCTTAGAGATGGTTCGTTGGAGCTGTTCTTAAAAGACCCGTCGAAGTTCGGCGGGCCTTTTGTTGTCTGTATATTAATATAAAAGCAAGAATCAGTCTTTCCTGGACAGCTCTGCGATGTAGGGGAGATTACGCCCTATCTCGTTGTTATCAAGGCCGTAGCCGATAAGCCATCTGTCGTCTATCTCGAATCCGTAATACTTAACGGGAATCGTCATGAGAAGGCGGTTGGGATTAAGAAGCAAAGTGCAAAGGGAGATATCCTTGGGCTTCTTGCTCTCAAGGCATGAAGACAAATAAGCCGTTGTAAGACCTGTTCTTATAACATCTTCTACGATGATTACATGCTTGTCTGTTATGTCTACATCAATATCCTTGGTAATTCTTACAACACCTGTCTTGGATGTCGTGTCCGGGATATTGCCGAATCCGATCATGTCAATCTTTATGGGAAGATCGATAGCTTTGGTAAGGTCCGAGAAGAAATATAAAGCTCCCTTTATAACTCCTATAAGCACGACTTCTTCACCGTGGTAGTCTTCGGTTATCTTTTTGCCTAATTCCAATACTCTTTGATTAATTACATCACGATCGTAAACAATTTTATTTATCGACAATGATCCGTCCAGTACATCCGTCATCAGGCTTTATCCTCCGAACTGCTTGAATCTTTCCGCCAGGGCAAGAAAGTCTTTCTTATATACTATTCTGACATTGGTGCCGGGATAAAGTTCCATTACCATCCTGGCCTTCTTGTTCTTCTTGGTGACATACTTCTGATCCATTGTGGTAAGTTCAAGATAAATATTGAACTTGGGAAGGTAGAAGTCGGGTGAGAATGCCATCTTTATATTGCCCTCGGAATCCCATTCGATAGGGAATGTCTTAGGCTCATACATCCATTCGATATTGTACATGTCGAGAATTCTGGCAAATTCTTCTTCTGTCGGATTTTTGAATACAACATTGCTGGTCTGGTGATCTATCACCTTATTGTCCTGTGTCTCCATGCTGATTTTTTGTCTAAGGTCATGCTTGGAGATGAGGGCCATAACAGCATCTGCACATTCTTCTACAGACAGGCGATCTGTATTAAGAGCGAGGTCGTAGAGGTCGGAAGAAGACAGGTCCTGCTCGAACAGGATGCTGACGAATCTTTTGTGCTTACGGTCTCCTATGGCAATTGAAGATTCAGCCTCTTCTTCGTCGATATTATAGCGTCTGCTGAGTCTGTCGATTCTGGTCTTCTCATCGGCATATACTCTTATGCTGACGGCACGCGGATCGTCTTTAAAAATAACGCAGCCACCAAGCCCCATTATGATGATGTTTTCTCTCCGGGAAGCTATCTGCTTAAGCCTCTTAATAAGTATGTCCTTATAGGTCTCGTTGGAATCGGGGAGCGTGGTAAGGAAATATTTGGCACTTTCATTAAGCCTCTCGGTCACTTCTGCGGGTAAATCTCCGAAGAAGTTCTCCAGGGCGTAGGAGCGGGTTATTATCTCGCATTGAAGCCTGCTTTTAAGCTGATCTGCCAGTTCCTCTCCGAGACTTCCGTTAAGTCTCGAAATGGTGATTATCGCCATAAAATACACCATACCTTTCAATGTATTAATTATAGCATTAAAAGAATATAATTATTATATGAAGAGCATTGTCCTTTATTTCTCCTATAGTGGTAATACCGACGAGATGGCGAAGAAAGCTGCCGATTTTACTTCGAGTGATATTTGTGAGCTTAAATCTCCTTTTCCTTTATCCGATGACATTAAGATAGTCCATGACATGGCAGTGGAAGCCAAACTATTTCCTAAGGAGCGAAATGCAATAGCCGTACCTTTTGATCACAGACCTTATTCCGTGTTTATAATCGGTTCGCCTTTGTGGCTGGGAACATACCCCGAGTTTGTTATCGACTACTTAAAAAGCATCGACTGGCGCGGAAGAAAGATATTTCCTTTTATTTCTTTTGCCGGCACCAGAGGGAATTACCTCGAAGAACTTAAGGCGGTTTGTAAGGGAGCTTCCGTAGCCATGCCTTTCGAAATGCATGGCAATAAAGACTTCTATACACGCCCTCAGGAAGAGCTTGATTTTGAGCTTTGGCTGAAGCAAATAAATATTTTTACGAGAAATTTAAAATAGGTGTTGACAACAGAGGCGGAGCAACATATAATAATTCACGCATGAGAGAGACGCCGACTTAGCTCAGTTGGTAGAGCAGCTGATTTGTAATCAGCAGGTCGCGAGTTCGAGTCTCGCAATCGGCTCCAACATTACCCGATACCACACGGTATCGGGTTTTTTATTGCAAAATTACAATTTAGCGGTTTTTTATTCATTTCCTATTAACATCCCTTAAAACCTTCGTAATTATCGCGGGAATATAATTAATTTATATTAATTAATCAAATTACCGGGGAGGTGAAGTTATGTCTATGAATTTGAACCTGTTTGAACAGTATGCAGATCTAGTCCTGGAACTTGATGAGGTAAGTAAAACCTGCAAGTATAACGATTGCCTCTATGGTAAATATCTGGCTGATATAATGCTTTATCAGTCGCAGATATCAAGAGAGTATATACGCAAGAGCTCAATGCTTCTTTTCTGCAACGGTGCCGCCAAGATATCTTCTCCGATTAATGTATCCGTCATGAGTAAGATTACGAATTCAGTCCTTAAAGGTTACGATGAGTACTTAAAACTTATGAAATCCGAGCTTTCTGAGATTGAGGCATTTACTCCGTCGACTCATTCTGATATAAAGAATTCATATGAAGTTTATAAGAGGATAGGCAGACTGCTTCATCCGAAGATAAATGAACTGTCTCTGACGGATGCGGATATGGCATTTATTTGGGCAAAGGTTGCCGCAGCTTATGCCGCAAATGACTGGAAGGCATTGATGTTCCTGGAGGAACGTGCAATAAGAACGTTGCGCGAGCAGGGAGTCGATATTTCCATGATTACGGTCGACGTAGATGAGAAGACCGTGGAGCATCTCAGACAGGAAGTAGAAGAACTTAAAGCTTCAGAGGATTATCTGCTTGGCGAGAAGCTCGACTCCGAAGAATGGATTGATGCAGAGAGAACCAGGCTGATGAATGAATCTAAAGCTGTAGAGAAGATGATAGAGTCTATGAACGAGGGCCTCAGAACCGTTATGACGAGTGGAGTAAAAATGGTTCTTGAGTAAGGAGGGGCGTCTATGGGTAACGGTTATCTGATCAAATGCGAAAGATGCGGATATGAGTTCTCTTGCTTTACCGGCACCGGCATGATGTTTCCGGTTGTATACCAGGATATAGTCAGCGAGATAAAGAACGGTAAGTACGGAGAGAAGCACAAAGTATTCCTGACAGAGAATCCGTCTGCCGTTATTAACTGCGAGCGCAAGTTCTATATGTGTCCTGACTGCGGTGCCATAGATACGGCAAGAGACCTTTCTCTTTATCTTCCCAAAGAAGACAGACCTGCACCCGAATATATAATGCCCCATGAGCTTGAAGCAGGTTACAAAAGATGTCTTGAATACGGGCATAAATGTCCTTCCTGCAGCAGCATTATGGAGGCCTTATCTCTCCCGGACGAAGTAGAAGCAAGTAATGTAAAATGTCCTTCCTGCGGGAAGCCTTTCGAGACAGAAGAAATCATCGAAGTCGACTGGGACTAGTGGGGAATAATCAATTGACATTTCTCTGAGCAGGGGGGTATAATGACGTTTACAAGCGTTGAAGGGAATAAAGATACACTCCCACGCATCCAGAGAGTCGGCGGTTGCTGTGAGCCGATTGCGTAAGTGTAATGATAAGTCCTCCCGGAGCTGCCGATGGAAAGCCTTTTGAGGTGAGTAGATCAGGTCGGGACCTCCCGTTACAGAGGATCGTGTTGTCAGACATGAACAGAGTGGGTTAACAGACCAAGAAGAGTGGTACCGCGGGATATATTTTTTCTCGTCTCTTTCACAACAGGATTACGGTTTCCTTTTGTGGCAGAGACTTTTTTATTGCCTGAAGGAGACGGGAACGGAGGTAAGATTAATGAAATTAAGCGGAGCAGAGATCGTTGTAGAGACACTGATCGAGCAGAAGATCAAGACAATCTTCGGATATCCCGGAGGAACAGTCATTGATATCTACGATCAGCTTTACAAGAAGAGTGACAGAATCAATCACGTGCTCGCTGCACATGAGCAGGGTGCTGCCCATGCTGCTGACGGATATGCAAGAGCAAGCGGTGAGATAGGAGTCGTCCTTGCGACATCAGGCCCCGGTGCAACAAATCTCGTTACCGGTATTGCAAATGCCTATCTTGATTCAGTTCCCATGCTTGCCATAACAGGTAATGTACCTAATAGCCTTATAGGTAGAGATTCTTTCCAGGAGATCGATATCACGGGTATTACACTTCCCATTACAAAGCACAATTTCTTTGTACACAGTGTTGAAGACCTTGCCGATACTATTCGTGAGGCTATCCGTATTGCAAAGTCCGGAAGACCCGGCCCGGTACTTATTGATATCCCTAAGGATGTACAGGGTGCAAAGTGTGAGTATACTCCCGCTGAGCCGGTTGAGCTGACTGCACTTCCTAAAGCTAAGGCTGAGGATGTAAAGGCAGCTGCTTCCATGATTGCGGAAGCAGGAAGACCTTTTATCTACTTCGGAGGCGGTGCCGTAAGAGCAGGTGCAGGTGAGCTTATCGCCAAGCTGGCAGATAAGATTGATGCTCCTATCGGATGCACAATGATGGGACTTTCTGAGGTTCCCGTAGCTAACCCGAGATTCCTCGGTATGCAGGGCATGCACGGACATTATGCTTCTTCCAAGGCAATGGCAAAGGCTGATCTTATTATCGGTGTAGGTGTAAGATTCTCCGACAGAGCGACCGGTAACAGAGTAAAATTCTCTGCAGGTGCACGTAAGATACATATTGATGTAGACAGTGCCGAACTCGGTAAGAATGTAGACGTTAACCTCGGTGCCATCTGCGATATAAATGATTTCTTAACCAAGCTTATCGATGCTGTAGATAAGAAGGAACTTCCCAACTGGGAGGCCAAGGTTGAGAAGCTTAGGGAGCAGGAAGCATCTCAGAATGTACCCGGTTTCCTTCCTAAGGAAGCAATCGAAGCGGTATCTTCCGTGGCAGCTCCTGACACGGTTATTGCTACTGACGTAGGTCAGCATCAGATGTGGGTTGCACAGCATTACGGCTTTATGGGCAAGAAGACCTGGGTATCTTCCGGCGGACTTGGAACAATGGGCTTTGGTATGGGTGCAGCTATCGGTGCTTCTTACGGAAGCGGTAAGAGAACAGTTCTCTTCACCGGTGACGGAAGCTTCGGAATGAACCTTAATGAACTTGCTACTGCAGTTTCCTACAATGTTCCGCTTACAATCGTTGTTCTTAATAACGGTGTTCTCGGAATGGTAAGACAGTGGCAGACACTCTTCTACAACAAGACATATTCAAATACGACACTTAACAGAAAGACTGATTTTGTTAAGCTTGCCGAGAGCTTCGGTGCCAAGGGTTACCACGCTGATGACATTGAGAGCTTTAAGAAGGTATTTGCTGAGGCTTATGCACAGGAAGGTCCCGCACTTATTGACCTTACAATCGATAAGGATCTGAAGGTTCTTCCGATGTTAAGACCCGGTGGAACATTCGATAAACTTATTATCGGAGAGGAGGAAGAATAATGAGTAAGCACAATTATGTAATAGCTGCATTTGTTGAAAACAAGTCCGGAGTTCTCATGCGAGTTACAAGCATGTTCAACAGAAGAGGATTTAATATCGACACGCTTACAGTGGGAGAAACTGAGTCTTCAGAATATTCCAGAATCACCCTTACTTTCTCCGGTGATCAGGATGATCTTCAGCAACTGGTAAGTCAGCTTAAGAAGCTTTATAATGTCAAGAAGGTTGAGGTTATCAGTGCCGAGCTTGGTATCAGAAGAGAACTTCTGCTGATTAAGGTTAAGAATTCTTCTTCAAATCGCGGAGATCTTCGCGACGCGGTTGACGTTTTTAAGGCCAAGATTGTAGACTACTCAGCTGAAGCTATGTGCCTTGAGGTTACAGGTGATTCAACAAAGATAGATAACTTTATTGATAATATGAAGCCTTTCGGTATTATAGAGATGTGCAGGACCGGTATCGTGGCTCTCGAGCGCGGATCGGAAAGTATACTTAGTAAATAAATATTTTTTGGAGGTATATAGGAAATGTCAAAGGAAAACAGAATTTTCTATGAGAAGGATTGCGATCTTTCCAAGCTTGACGGTAAGACAGTAGCAATCATCGGTTACGGTTCACAGGGTCATGCTCATGCACTTAACCTTATGGAGTCCGGCGTTAATGCTATCGTTGGTCTTTATGAAGGTTCTAAGAGCTGGGCAAAGGCTGAGGCTCAGGGACTTAAGGTTTACACAGCAGCAGAGGCTACAAAGCTTGCTGATATCATCATGATCCTTATCAACGATGAGCTCCAGGCAAACCTTTACAAGAAGGATATCGCTCCTAACCTCACAGCTGGTAAGACACTTGCTTTCGCTCACGGTTTTAACATCCACTTCGGAAGAATTACTCCTCCCGCTGATGTAAATGTTATCATGATCGCTCCTAAGGCTCCCGGCCACACAGTTCGTTCTGAGTACCAGAGAGGCAGAGGTACACCTTGCCTTATCGCTGTTCACCAGGATGCAACAGGCGACGCTTGGGATCTTGGTCTTGCTTATGCAGCTGGTATCGGCGGCGCAAGAGCAGGCGTTCTTGAGACAGATTTCAAGACAGAGACAGAGACAGACCTCTTCGGTGAGCAGGCAGTTCTTTGCGGTGGTGTAACAGCTCTTATGCAGGCAGGATTTGAGACACTCGTTGAGGCTGGTTACGATCCTCGTAATGCATATTTCGAGTGCGTACACGAGATGAAGCTTATTGTAGACCTTATCTACCAGAGCGGCTTTGCAGGAATGAGATATTCTATCTCCAACACAGCTGAGTACGGTGACTACATCACAGGTCCCAAGATCGTTACTGAAGATACAAAGAAGGCAATGAAGAAGGTTCTTGCTGATATTCAGGACGGAACATTCGCAAAGGATTTCCTTCTCGATATGAGCGAGGCCGGCGGACAGGTTCACTTCAACGCTATGCGTAAGAAGGGTGCTGAATCTCAGCTCGAGACTGTAGGTGCAGACATCAGAAAGCTCTACAGCTGGAACGACGAAGAGAAGTTCATCAACAACTGATAAACTTAGCTTTGTAACATTGTTAAATACAATATTCCCTCCCGGATTTATATGGTTCGGGAGGGTTTTTGTATTATATGCGACTTTATAATACGCGCGTGTTATAATAATAAAAGTTTTTTTGAAGGAAGGTATTTTCCAATGATCAGGGATACTATTGTTGATGGTTTTCAGAATGCACCCCACAGAGCTCTTTACCATGCTCTTGGTCTTACTAAGGAGGAACAGAGCAGACCTCTTATCGGTATCGTTAGTTCCTATAATGAGATAGTTCCGGGTCATATGAATATAGATAAGATCGTCGAAGCAGTTAAGCTCGGCGTAGCCATGGCAGGTGGAACTCCTATTGTATTCCCAGCTATTGCCGTATGTGACGGTATTGCCATGGGACATACAGGAATGAAGTATTCACTTGTTACAAGAGATCTTATCGCGGATTCAACTGAAGCGATGGCAAGAGCACACGGTTTTGACGGACTTGTAATGGTACCTAACTGTGACAAGAACGTTCCCGGTCTCATAATGGCAGCTGCAAGACTTAATATCCCTACCGTTTTTGTAAGCGGCGGTCCCATGCTGGCGGGCAGAGTTGAAGGCAAGAAGAGATCACTTTCTGCAATGTTTGAGGCAACAGGCGCTTATGCTGCAGGTAAGATTGACGACAGTAAGCTCGAAGAATTCTGTGAGAAGGTATGTCCTACATGCGGATCATGTTCCGGTATGTATACAGCTAACTCAATGAACTGTCTGACAGAAGTCTTCGGATTAGGTCTTAAGGGCAACGGTACAATTCCCGCAGTTTATTCCGCAAGAATCGAACTTGCCAAGCATGCAGGTATGCAGGTTATGGAGTGCGTAAGAAATAACATTCGTCCCAGAGACATCCTTACTGAGGAAGCATTTGAGAATGCTCTTGCTGCTGATATGGCTATCGGATGTTCTACCAACTCCATGCTTCATCTTCCAGCTATCGCAAATGAGTGCGGAATCAAGATTGACTTAAGCCATGTTAACGATATCTCAGAGAGAACACCAAACATCTGTCATCTTGCTCCTGCCGGCCCGACTTATATGGAGGACCTTTATGAGGCAGGCGGAATCTACGGTGTTCTTAAGACACTTCTCGACGGCGGCCTTATTAACGGTGACGTAATGACTGTTACAGGTAAGACTTTGAAGGAGAACCTTGAGGACGTAGTAGTCTATGACAGAGAGGTCATCAGATCTCTTGATAATCCTTTCACAAAGACAGGAGGACTTGCAATCCTGAAGGGTAATCTTGCTCCTGACGGCTGCGTAGTTAAGCGCTCTGCAGTAGCACCCGAGATGCTTGTTCACGAGGGTCCTGCAAGATGCTTCAATTCAGAGGAAGAAGCAATCGCATTTATCTATTCCGGTAAGGTACAGAAGGGCGATGTAATCGTCATAAGATACGAAGGTCCTGCAGGTGGTCCGGGTATGCGTGAGATGCTTTCTCCCACATCAGCTATCGCAGGTGCAGGTCTTGATAAGGATGTTGCTCTTATTACAGACGGCAGATTCTCCGGTGCAACAAGAGGAGCTTCTATCGGTCATGTAAGCCCTGAAGCAGTAAGCGGCGGTACTATTGCTTATGTTAAGGACGGAGATATCATTGCTATCGATATTCCCAATTACAGCATCAGCCTTAAGGTATCAGACGAGGAACTTGAGGAGCGTAAGAAGAATACAAAGCTTCTTGAAAAGCCCGAACTTACAGGTTACCTCAAGAGATATGCAAAGATGGTATCTTCTGCAGATAAGGGTGCAATAATCAATGTCTGATTTACTTAGAGAAATAGATTCACTTGCTTTGTTCAGAGGGGTCCGCTATGCGGAGCCCTTGAACAGTCTTTGCGAGTGTTTAAAGAAGATGGAAGCAGGCTACACAATCGATGAGATGATTGAAGCTTACGGTACTTTTGTATCTGTTCTTTATAATCTGAGAACGGATGCGGATTTGTCTGCAGCTATATGGGATGCACTTCTTAATGATATGAATCCTTACCTGAAGCATCGTATAGATGCTCTTGTAAATCCCGAAGAAGTGACTCAGATGAGTACTCTTATTACGCTTACTGCGGAGAGGGAACTTGATCTTCTTACACAGATTGGAAGCAACACTTCCTACGACTTCAAAGAGGCGATGTACTACGACGGATACCTTCCTGACTTTACATCATCTCAGATTGATTTTAAGACGCGCTATATGCGTGTTATAGACAACCTTCCTACATCAGGATACGGCATATATGCCAAGTATCTTATGTTCAAGGTTGATAAGGGCGAGATAAAGCCCGTAAAGCATCCTGATCCTATTAAGTCGGAGGACCTTTTCTGCTACGATATGCAGCGAGATAAGGTCATTTCCAACACCAAGTCTTTCCTTATGGGGAAGAGAGCAGCTGATGCACTTCTTTACGGCGATGCAGGTACAGGTAAGTCTTCTACCGTTAAGGCTGTTGCCAGAATGTTCGAGAAGGATGGTCTTCGTCTGGTTGAACTTCCCAAGACAGAGATAATGAATCTGCCTGATATTATTGAGCAGCTCTCTCAGATTCCCATGAAGTTTATCCTCTTTATCGATGATATCTCCTTCGAGAGTAACGATGACAGAATAGGCCCTTTGAAGTCTGTTCTCGAAGGTGCTGCATCAGGTGGCAGGAAGAATATCGTCATATATGCGACGAGCAACAGAAGACACCTTATCAAGGAGTCCTTCGCAGACAGAAGTGATGAGGTTCATAAGTCCGATACGATGGCAGAGCAGATGTCCTTGTCAGAGAGATTCGGTCTTCGTGTTCTCTTCGACAAGCCTAATAAGCAGGATTTCCTCACTATAGTCCATAAGTTATGCGAACTCCGTGGTCTTAGAATCCCCGAAGAGGAACTGGATTTGAAGGCAGAGCAATTTGCTATCAGAGGCGGAGGAAGATCCGCCAGACTTGCGCGACAGTTCGTGGATCTCATAGGTGGATAAGATGCAGGAAGAGCAGTTTTGGGATAAGAATAAGGCCGCATTTATTCTGGCTACGGGAATCGGTCTTATCGTAACGGCATTATTTGCCAGGTATTCGTTCTCGCATCCGGAGTCTTCCATTGCGATTGAGCAGCTGGGAAATATCAAGGAATATGTTCTTACAGTATTGCTGTGGGGCGTTTCTTCCGTTTTATCGTTCATGCTGCTTCATAAGATTCTGCCATCAGGTGAGAATAAAATCTTAGGATGGAGTGTTGTTGCCCTGGCTGTAGCTTTCTTCGGATATGCCGGATTTGAACTTTATAAGTATCTGGATAAAGGCTCAGATATCAAGTATATCCTTGCCTTTATAGTATTTGTGGCGGGTACGATAGCCGTTTATCAGTTCGTAAAAATCGATAAGTTTGCCAGGCTTAAGGATACGGTAATAATCTTTGAGATTCTCGGCTTCTCTGCGCTTTGGTGCCTTTGCTGCAGTTACCTTAATACCTTTACTTCCTGGTCATTCGGAACGATGTATAACGTATTCCATTCATCAGCTTATATCGATTCCATTTCCAATGTATTCTTCGGACATCCTTACAAGGGACTTGAGTGCGATCTTTATGGTCATTACGGATTATTCTTTATAATTCCCATGAAGCTCTTCGGTCCGACAACCAAGACAATCGGTACCATGATGGGATTGATTGCTGCCCTGACTTTTGCGGCCTTCGGCACAGCTATACACCTGAGTGTCAGGCAGTTTATTGTTAAGCTTGCGTCTATTG
This sequence comes from Saccharofermentans sp., assembly GCA_024403655.1. Lineage (GTDB taxonomy): Bacteria > Bacillota > Clostridia > Saccharofermentanales > Saccharofermentanaceae > Saccharofermentans. The sequence continues at coordinate 23,688 of JAKSRK010000019.1, forward strand.
CTGCTCTCGGCTTAAGCGGAATTCTTGCCGTAAGTATTTACTGGCAGAGCTTCCCGCACAGATTACTGTTCCCGGCGTTAACCATTCTTGCCATTACGGTATTAAGGAAAGTCGAAGCCGGAAAGAAGTTCTTCTTTATAGGACTAATTCTTACGGTATCTGCCGTAATCTGGAACTTTGAATCAGGAATTCTTTGTGCCATTGCCTGGGGCATATACGGAGCCTCTGTATTATCCGGGAAGATTAACAGAATAGTTCTTCTTATCCTGTCGACGATAATATCTGTTGCGTCGTCCTGTCTTGGTGCACTTTTGCTGCTTAATATTTATAACAAGCTTCGTAATGGCCCGGTTCTGGGATTTAAGCATCTTATTGGATTTGCTGAGGCATCGAACCATATATCCAGTATCTCATCTCCGATTGAATTCGGTAATGCCATATATATACATGCGATTATCACCTGCATGATATGTGCTTTGTGGGGACTATGGAAATTCATAGTAGAAAAGGACGATTCAGAGAATGTATTCTTCAGCCTGGCAACTGCGGTTCTGGGACTGGGAATCGTTACATATTACGTTAATGACAGTGAGGGCGGTCCCACGGTATTCCTGGCATACTTTGTTATTGCTTTGACTGCACTGGCTTCCGGAGTAGATGATAAGAAGGATTGCTATTCGCTGGTGAAGAAGGCGGCATGCCTTTATGCATGTACGGCAATCTTCGTATTTGGTGCCATGAACAGGAATTTTTGGAAGAGCCCTATCTCGCTAAAGCAGTATAACTGCTATAACTACAACGAATTTCAGAGTTTTGCCGACGGCGTTAACTCAATGATAGCTCCGGATACCAAGGGCGGCGGAATGGGCGTTTCAGCCTTGTTCCTTGCCATGGGAAGAGATGACGGAACAGATGACTTCTATTTCCATATGGAGGATGTTCAGGATACTGATCATTTCCTTACCGTATTCAGCGGACAGACGGAAATGGGAGACTTCGCTCTCGTAAATGTATTCGGATATAACGAAGTCGGCCTGGGATACTATGAGAGAATCCCGCAAGAACAGTAAAGTAACACGGAGGAATAATAAGTGCTGATAGGAGTCCTGTCTTTGATATCGATATTTGCTGCTGTTACGGCTGCAGTCGTTATCCTCGGCAAAAGAAATATATTTGAATCTGCGGCGGTGGGATTATCTTTCCTTCTTTGCCTTCACGTATTTATAAGTTACATTCTTTTTATCTTTGACTGCTATACGATAGTTCGTACGGTAAGTACGATGTTCGTAGTGTCGGCTCTTACTTTGTCCGCTGTGCTGCTCTTTAAGAAGGGCAGGAAGTTTGACTGCGATACCGGTATTAAAAACGCGCTTATTCCTATTATCATATGTGCCTTTTTGGTGCCTTTCGTGAGCATTAAAAACGGTTATTACGGTATGGGCCAGGATGAAGGCGGATACCAGACTCAGGCTTTCTTTTACATGAACGGTGACACTAAGGCTGTCCACGATTTTCCTTTCTATTACAATCTTTCAGAAGAGGATAAGGAAGCCGCAAAGACAAGTCTTAACAACACCAACGGAATGGATTCTCTTCAGGACGGTTACTACGATTCGAATTACTACGAAGGCATAAGCCCTTCTCAAAGATATATTCACGGTATACCTTCCTTTTCCGCTCTTATGGCAACATGGGGCAGTATCTTCGGCGCGGATAATATACAGGGAGTACAGACGCTTATATATGTACTTCTGATTTTCCTTGTTTACTTTGTTACGGAAAGACTTAAGTTTACTAAGGTCAACAGTGCCATTGCCTGCTTTGTGACGGGATTTTACCCCGGCATAATATGGGTAATGAAGTCAGCTCTTACCGAGAGCTTCATGGCAATACTTATTATTCTTTTCCTTTGGCTTCTTGTGAACGACAGTAAGTGGTCAAATATTTTAAGTATTGTGCCCGTCATGATTTATGGCATGTACCATGTATCTTTTTATACTATTATCCCTTTGTTTATCGGCGTATATGCATTCAGATACCTTATTACGGCTGAGAAGAAGTATATCGGGCTTATGTATGCAATGCCTGCGCTTCAGATAATAAGCTTCTTTACGATGTGTAAGATTCAGCCTATTTATACCCGTAACAACTACATGAGATTATTTGTTATAAACAGAGGTAATACCGTCGGCGATCTTAACGGACAGGTTATACTCGTAGCTCTTATTTATATGCTCGTAGTAACTTTGTTCAGTATCTTCTCCGGGAAATTCGTAAGGAAAGATAACAGGCTTGAAATTCTTTCCGGAAATAAGTTTTTCCTCTGGGGACTTCGCCTTATGCTGATTCTTCCCATAGCGAAAGTCTTCTATTCCATCCTTGCAGCAAGGCCCTCCGGCTTTAAGGAATTTGCTCTTTTATTCATGAAGACCACTTTCTATCACTTCGCGATTGCTGCAGGACTTCTGCTTGCCGTTACCGCGGTAGTACTTGTGCTTATTAAGCCTGCCGTAATGCTTAGGGACAATAATTCGGCTTCTTTGTCGATAATGTTCTTTTACTGCATTCTTGTATATTCGGCATTCCTTAATAAGTCTGCATACCCTGTTATGTACTACACCAGATATCTTGTACCTTTCATAAGTGTTGCAGCGGTATTTGTAATGTATGCGATTAATCTTCATAAGAAGCTTAAAGCTTATATCACGCTTCCCGTATGTGCCCTTTGCATGTGCATGTTCGTTCCTACCAATATGTCTTTGCTGACATCAAGGGATGACACCAAGCTGCCTTGGGAAGTATTTAATTCCATAACAGAACTTATCGGTGATAATGATGCGGTCATCGTCGCAGAGAATACAAGACTTGTAATGTGGATGGGAATCGAATCCAGAACGAATGCCGATGTCTATCCGCAGTATAAGGATATCCTTGAAGAGGTATCCGACATCGAAGCAGGATATGATGATATATTTGTCATCAAGCGTTATCCCGTGTATGAGCAGGATACAGGCTTTGAACTTGTTTATACGAACACTTACGACTATCAGGATGAATGCACATGGGATCCTTTCATTCTGACTTTGTATCCTACTGACTTTGCTTCAAGAGATGAGACTATCTATGTATACAGAAAGTCCGGTGAGGACAGAAGAGAATATCCTATAATCGATTTCTATGGTGACTACACCGGTCTTGCAGGCTATGAGACTTCATACGCATGGACGGGATCTGAAGTAGTTGAACTTCACTGTGATCTTGCAGATCGCGACTATAACATGATTGTAGACCTTATGCCCGGAATTCCCTTCGGTGCAGCCGAGAATGAACGTATAGATATCGATGTATATATCAACGATGAATATCTGGATTCCGTAACTCTGGCTCCGGGTGTTAATGAAGAGGGTTTTACTGTATATATAGACGATGAGTTATTTGATGCAGGCAGCAATACGATAAGATTCGAGTCTAATCTCTGGAGTGCATCCATCAACAATCCGGCGGATACCAGAGAACTCGGATTTGCAATCGAGAGCATTGTTTTTGAAGGGTGATTTACTGTGAGTCATAAACTAATCAGCAGCATAAATGAGCTACCTGATATATTGAAGCATCAAAGCTGGGATGCCGTTATATCATTAGGTGGTACCTGCCAGGTAGCTTTCCAGCTTAAGAGGTTAAAACTCAGATCATTCTCGGGACCTTTTGACTGGCTCTTCAGTCTGGAAGCTCCCATGGTCAGTAAAGCTTTGGAAAGCGACTTTGACGGGTGGCTTCTTAAGGATAATCTTCACGAGGAAGCAAGTCAGACAGAATGCAGAAGAATAGTTGACGATAAGTATTCAATGATTCATCAGCATATCTTTCCTGCTGATAAGTCATTTGAAGAAGCTTATGACGAAGTGAAGGATACTGTCGATCGAAGAATCGGAAGACTTCTAAGCTTAAAGGACAAAGGCGATAAGGATATCCTCTTTGTAAGGACCAATACTTCTCCGGAAGAGGCAAAAGTCATGGGAGAAGTTATAAGGAAAAAATACGGCCCTAATTCATATCTTCTTGTTATCAACCATATAAAGGAACACGAAGTACGTATGCTTCCTCAAATAAGCGATAATGTGCTTTGCTTTGAGCTTTTCGATGAGAATGAGAATACGGGGCAGAGATGGCAGGGCTTTGATGCACATTGGGATATAGTTTTTGCCAATGTAGCTCTTAAGGGTAATGATGCACTTGAGCTTGATAAGGATGTTCTTTTTGACGGATGCTATTCCTATGAGCAGGATGCTGAAGGAAACGGCTTCAGATGGACTATGAGAGAAGCTACAGTGAATGTAACAAGATTTGCCGGTAAAACAATCAGTCTTAATCTTAAAGGCTTTGGCAATAACAAGCTTTATATAACGGATGACAGTGGCAGACGCCTTCACAGCTGCACTTTCGGAAAAGTAAGCTATCTTGAATATCTTTGCAGCCATCAAAGATATGTAGGAGAGAGGGTATTTGATATTAGTCTTAATCCTGAGGTTACTACACTTCACTTCAGGCTTAGGGATGAAGCAGGTGAAGTTCCGGGTGACCCGCGTAAGTTCGGAGTATGTATTTATGGCATACGCGCGAAGGCGTGATGAGTGTTATAATTGTGGTATATATTGATATTCTCTAGGAGGGATTAAATATGGATCTTGATGTAAACAAGCTTAAGGACGTTGCTGAAGACGCAGTTGAAATGCTTAGCAAGAATAAGGAAGCAAAAGCTGCAGCTGACAAGGTTATCAACGAAGTAGAGAAGAAGGTTAAGGTCGATCTTCCCGATGTTGATACAATTGCAAAGAATCTGAAGTAATAACAGTTATTTGCTGAGAATCTTGTACTAATTGTAAACAGTATTAAAACACCGCCGCTGTTTGATATAACAGCGGTTTTTGTATGTTAGAATCCCCCTATGACTAGCGACTATACCTTCTTTTATTTGGAAGCCAATATCGTCTGTATTATTATTTTCGCGATATTGTTTATAAAGAATCTACATAGTGTTGACAGGCAGGAGAAGCAGAGAATATATGACCATGTTCTGCTTTTCAGCATGATTTACTTTGTGTTCGACAGTTTTTGGGCGCTGCAGACAGGCGGCATCCTTCCTAACGTCAGAGCCGTCGCCCTGATTGTAAATTTCAATAATCATTTTATAATGTCTCTCGTGGCTTTCTACTGGTACTTATTTGTTGAAGTAAGTGAAAGCGCGCCTTACATGAATAAATTCAAAAACAGACTGCTATGTATGATTCCGGCCATAGCATCCATATATGTGATGCTCTTCCTTTGCCTGTACAGTAGCGAAGCGATATTGGATTCGGAAGGTCAGGTTACGTTTATTTATTACGTTCTATTCTTGGGTGCTCCCATGGTGTACGTAATAGTTGCATCAATTAAATCTTTTATCAGAGCCGGCTACAAAGAGAACTATGCGCTTAGGTCGCAGTATATCGTAACTGCCATATCGCCTGTTGCCGTACTTGTCTCCGGTGTAGTACAGACCCTCTTTATTAACGCTCCGCTCTTTTGCTTCGGTATCACCATCATGATGCTATACGTTTATATAAGCAGCATCGAGAACATTGTCTCACAGGATCCTCTTACTTCGCTTAACAACAGAGCTCAGCTTAAGCGTTATGTTGCCAAAGATTTAAAAGTGCCGGAGTCAGGTGAGAAGATCTATATCTTCATGGTTGATCTTAATAAGTTTAAGGTAATTAACGATACTTACGGACATATAGAGGGTGACAATGCCATAGTAATGGCTGCCGAAGGCTTGAAGAATGTCTGCGCAGAAGAGAAGCAGAGACACTTTATCGCCAGATACGGCGGCGATGAGTTCCTTATTGTCGCTAAGCTTCAGGACGAAGGCGAAGCTTTGTACTTAAAGGAAAGGCTTAAGGAAGGTATTTTTAAGCGCAACCAGAATTCAGGCGCCAAGTATGAGCTTAGAGCTTCAATCGGATTTGCGGAATATAACGGTATACTTGAGAATTTTAACGCGTCCTTAAAGAAGGCTGACGACGCTCTTTATAAGGACAAGCACTGGAAAGAAGCCGGTCTTTGAATATAATTGCTGCTGTGTGATATAGTAAGCTTCATAACAGGAATTATAAGGGAGATATTAGATGGCTTCACTGAAGTATCCTATTCTGCTTGTGCATGGAATGGGCTTTAGAGACAGGAAACACCTTGGCTATTGGGGCAGAATTCCGGGCGAACTCGAGAAGGAAGGCAACACGATTTTCTTCGGAGGTCAGGACAGCTGCGGTTCTGTTGAAACCAACGCACAGCACCTCGCACAGCGAATAGAAGAACTTGTTAAGGAACACGGCATAGAGAAGTTCAATGTCATAGCTCACTCCAAGGGAGGACTTGATATCAGATATGCGATGTCGACCCTCGGTATGGGTAAATATATCGCAACGGTATCTACAATTAATACCCCGCATAACGGATCTCTGACGGTAGATATAATCAAATACTTCCCCAACTGGTTTGTGCGTTTTGCCTGCAAATGCTGCGACATCTGCTTCAAGATATTAGGCGACGGTAACCCCAATGTATACGACGCCGTCATGGGATTTAAGACAAGCGACGCGGAGAAGTTCAATAAGGCTAATCCTGACGTGCCCGGCGTATACTACCAGAGCTTTGCCTTTACTTTTAAGACGGCATTCAGCGACGTCATAATGTGGTTCCCGCACTTTGTCGTTAAGCTTATAGAAGGCGAGAACGACGGCCTGCTTACGCCAAGAGCGGTAAAGTGGGGAGATTTCAGAGGAGTCTACACCGGCTTAACCAACCGTGGCATCTCACACGCAGACGAAGTTGATATCAGAAGACGCCCCTTCACAAAGAAGAAGGGCGACGGCATATCTGACATAGTAGACTTCTACAAAGACCTTGTAGCTGAGCTTGCCTCGAAAGGCTACTGATATTGAAAAAAGCGGATTTTTTATATAAAATATTCCGTGCAATTGGAGACGTATCGAAGTGGTCATAACGGGGCGCACTCGAAATGCGTTAGCCCTCCGGGGCTCGAGGGTTCGAATCCCTCCGTCTCCGCCAAAGCTTATGAAAACAGTCAAGCCTGCTTGGCTGTTTTTTCTTGTCCTGGTAACTGTAATAGGCTATCCATAACTATAGCTGAAGCAA